>NZ_CAXAPN010000009.1:0-172151 GCF_963971015.1 Pseudomonas sp. RA_15y_Pfl2_54 | reverse complement strand
GTCAAGTGGTTATTTTCAGAAGTTTTCGAAGAATTCTTCAACAACTTCAACCACTTGCGCCTTCGATCTCTCGTCAGCGGGAGGCGAATTCTACAGCGTTACACGCTGCTGTCAACACCTCTTTTTCTCCGCTTTCGACCGAGAAGATCGAACCGTTAAAAGCGCCAAACACGAAATCAAAAGTCCAGGTTCGAAACCGCCAAAGCATTACTCTCGATGAAGTCACGGCGAGGTTCGACCGCATCACCCATCAGGGTGTTGAAGATCTGGTCTGCGCCAATGGCGTCTTCGATGGTAACTTTGAGCATGCGACGCACGCTTGGGTCCATGGTGGTTTCCCACAGCTGATCCGGGTTCATTTCGCCCAAACCTTTGTATCGCTGAATGGTGTGGCGCTTGGTGCTTTCAGCCATCAGCCAGTCCAAAGCTTCCTTGAACTCGGTAACCGCTTTCTTTCGCTCGCCACGCTGGATATAAGCGCCTTCGTCGAGCAGAGTGCTGAGCTGAGCGCCGAGGGTGACGACGGTTTTGTAGTCATTGCTGCCGAAGAAATCGCGGTTGAATGTGACGTAGTTCGACAGACCGTGGGAAATCAGTTCGACTTCTGGCAGCCAAACGCCGCGTTCACGATCTTCACGCAGGCTGGCCTTGTAGACCAGGCCGGACTTCTCATTGGTGCGCAGGCGGACTTCGTACTGGGCCAGCCACTCTTGCATCGCGGCGTGGTCGCCGAGCGTTTCCAGGCTCACGGCCGGCAGGTAGATGAAGTGCTCGGTCAGTTCCTGTGGGTACAGGCGCGACAGACGCTTGAGGGTCTTCATTACCATGCGGAAGTCATTGACCAGACGCTCCAGCGCTCCGCCAGAAATGCCCGGGGCATCTTCGTTCAGGTGCAGGCTCGCGTCTTCCAGGGCCGACTGCGTCATGTACTCTTCCATGGCGTCGTCGTCTTTGATGTATTGCTCTTGCTTACCTTTCTTGACTTTGTACAGCGGCGGTTGGGCGATGTAGATATAGCCGCGTTCAATCAGTTCTGGCAACTGACGGAAGAAGAAGGTCAGCAGCAGGGTACGAATGTGCGAACCGTCGACGTCAGCATCGGTCATGATGATGATGTTGTGATAGCGCAACTTGTCGATGTTGTACTCTTCGCGACCAATACCGCAGCCCAGCGCGGTGATCAGGGTGCCCACTTCCTGGGAAGAGATCATCTTGTCGAAACGTGCTTTCTCGACGTTGAGGATCTTGCCCTTCAACGGCAGGATGGCTTGAGTCCTGCGGTTACGTCCCTGCTTGGCAGAGCCGCCCGCAGAGTCACCTTCCACAAGGTACAGTTCGGACAGCGCCGGGTCTTTTTCCTGGCAGTCCGCGAGTTTGCCTGGCAAACCGGCGATGTCCAGCGCGCCTTTGCGGCGGGTCATCTCACGGGCCTTGCGCGCGGCTTCACGAGCACGGGCGGCGTCGATCATCTTGCCGACGACAAGCTTGGCTTCGTTCGGGTTTTCTAGCAGGAAGTCGGAGAAGTACTTGCCCATTTCCTGTTCGACCGCGGTCTTCACTTCCGAAGAAACCAGCTTGTCTTTGGTCTGGGAGCTGAACTTGGGATCCGGCACCTTCACCGAGATGATCGCGGTCAGGCCTTCACGGGCATCGTCACCGGTGGTGGCGACTTTGTGCTTCTTCGCCAGGCCTTCCTGCTCGATGTAGTTGTTCAGGTTACGCGTCAGTGCGGAACGGAAACCCACCAGGTGAGTACCACCGTCGCGTTGCGGAATGTTGTTTGTGAAGCACAACAGGTTCTCGTTGAAGCTGTCGTTCCACTGCAGGGCGATTTCCACGCCAATGCCGTCTTCACGCTGAATGTTGAAGTGGAACACCTGGTTGACCGCAGTCTTGTTGGTGTTCAGGTATTCAACGAACGCACGCAGGCCGCCTTCGTACTTGAACAGTTCTTCCTTGCCGCTGCGCTCGTCCTTGAGGACGATGCCGACACCGGAGTTGAGGAAAGACAGTTCGCGAATCCGCTTGGCCAGGATGTCCCAGCTGAAGTGAATGTTTTTGAAGGTTTCACTGGAAGCCTTGAAGTGGATCTGGGTGCCGGTGGTCTCGCTGTCGCCTACGATGGCCATCGGTGCCTGAGGTACGCCGTGGACGTAGGTCTGTTCCCAGATCTTGCCGCTGCGACGCACAGTCAGCACCAGCTCCTCGGACAGCGCGTTCACTACCGAAACACCTACACCGTGCAGACCGCCGGATACTTTGTAGGAGTTGTCGTCGAACTTACCGCCAGCATGGAGGACGGTCATGATGACCTCTGCGGCGGAAACGCCCTCCTCTTTGTGCACGTCGACCGGGATGCCACGACCGTTATCTTTAACGGTGATGGACTCATCCGGGTGGATGATGATGCTGATGTCATCGCAGTGGCCGGCGAGGGCTTCGTCGATCGAGTTGTCGACCACTTCGAACACCATATGGTGCAGACCGCTACCATCGTCGGTGTCACCAATGTACATACCGGGACGTTTGCGTACGGCATCCAGGCCTTTCAGCACTTTAATGCTCGTTGAGTCGTACGTATTTTCTTCGCTCAATGCCTTCACTCCCGATGGTCGTGGGTCTGGGTGATACGGCCCTGTTCCACGTGGAACAGGGCGACTGGCGTTTCCGTCTGCCAGCCTTCCCTCAATAATTCATGATCTACACAGGTGATAAAAACCTGGCAGCGTAAGTCTTCCAGCAAACGGCACAACGCGCGACGGTGGTTCTCGTCCAATTCGGACGGCAAGTCATCCACCAGATAAATACATTGGCCGCGGCGGGCCTGGCTAACCAAGTGCCCCTGGGCAATCCGCAATGCACAGACCACCAACTTCTGCTGACCCCGGGACAAAATGTCCGCGGCGTTGTGTGCGCCCAATCTAAGACGCAAATCAGCCCGTTGTGGTCCAGCCTGGGTATGACCCATTTGCTGATCCCGTTGCAGGGATCCGGCAAGTACGGCACTCAGCTCCCGGTCTTTGTCCCAGCCTCGGTAATAGCTGAGCGTCAAACCCTCGAGTTCAACCAGTTCACTCAAGGTTTGTTCAAAGACTGGTTTCAAGGCTTTGATGTAAGCGCGGCGGTATTCATCTATTTCAGCGCTGGCCTGGCACAGCTCCCTGTCCCAAACCGCTTGCGAAACGGCGTCAAGTGTACCATGCCGCAGCCAAGAGTTTCTCTGGCGCAGGGCCTTCTGCAAGCGCTGCCAGGTGGCCATGAAGCGCGGCTCGACGTGGAACACGCCCCAATCGAGAAACTGCCGGCGAATCTTGGGCGCGCCTTCGAGCAGGCGAAAGCTGTCCGGGTTAATCAACTGGAGCGGCAGTATTTCTGCAAGTTGCGCGGCACTACGGGCGTTCTGGCCGTCGATGCGGATCTGAAACTCGCCCTGACGGTCGCGGGATATCCCCAGAGCACTGTGCCCACCTTCGGCCAGTTCCACCTGACCGAACACGGTGCAAGCGAGTTGTTCGTACTGGATGACCGGCAGCAGCCTCGTGCTACGAAACGAACGGGCAAGCCCCAGCAGATGAATGGCTTCCAGAACACTGGTTTTGCCGCTGCCGTTGGCGCCGTAAAGGATATTGATGCGGGGGGACGGGGAGAAGGTCACCGGGTGTAGATTGCGCACCGCGGTGACCGAAACACGACTTAAGGACATCCAGAGTCAGCTGATTACAGGCGCATCGGCATGACAACGTAAGCCGAATCGTCGTTGTCAGACTCTTGCACCAGCGCACTGCTGTTGGAGTCGGACAGGATCAGACGAACCTGCTCGGTAGTCATTACGCCCAACACGTCGAGCAGATAGCTCACGTTGAAGCCAATTTCCAGGGAGCCGCCGTTGTACTCAACGCCCACTTCTTCTTCCGCTTCTTCCTGCTCCGGGTTGTTGGCCTGGATCTTCAACTGACCACTGGCCAGTTGCAGACGGATACCACGGTACTTCTCGTTGGACAGAATCGCAGTACGGCTGAACGCTTCACGCAGCGCCTGACGATCGCCCAACACTAGCTTGTCGCCGCCCTTGGGCAGAACACGCTCGTAGTCCGGGAACTTACCGTCGACCAGTTTCGAGGTGAAGGTGAATTCACCGGTAGTGGCTCTGATGTGGTGCTGACCAAGAACGATGCTGACGTTGCCGTCCGGCTCGGTGAGCAGACGCGCCAGTTCGAGAATACCTTTGCGCGGCACGATCACCTGGTGGCGATCCGGCTGACCGATATCGGCCTGCATCGAGCACATTGCCAGACGGTGGCCGTCGGTAGCCACCGCGCGGATTACGCCGGCCGATACTTCAAGCAACATACCGTTGAGGTAGTAGCGTACATCCTGCTGGGCCATGGCGAAGCTGGTGCGTTCGATCAGACGACGCAGTTTGCTTTGCTCAAGGCTGCAGGTCAGCGAACCCGGCCCCTCTTCAACCGTCGGGAAATCGTTGGCTGGCAGGGTCGACAGGGTGAAGCGGCTGCGACCGGCCTTCACCACCAGCTTCTGCTCGTCGAGCTTGATGTCGATCAACGCGTCGTTAGGCAGGCTTTTGCAGATGTCCATCAGCTTGCGCGCAGGCACGGTGATGGAGCCTGTCTCGGCCGGTTCTTCAAGTTGCACGCGACCAACCAGCTCGACCTCCAGATCGGTACCGGTCAGCGACAGTTGCTGGCCTTCGACAACCAGCAGCACGTTGGAGAGTACCGGCAAGGTCTGTCGGCGCTCGACGACGCCTGCGACCAGTTGCAGGGGTTTCAACAGGGCTTCGCGTTGAATGGTGAAATGCATGGTCTAGTCCCTTGCCTTAATAAGCTGCGCTGGTGTTCATCAAGTGGTCAGTGTACGCAGCAGGTTCTTGTAGTCCTCGCGGATGTCCGCGTCGGATTCCTTAAGTTCGTTGATCTTGCGGCAGGCGTGCAAAACTGTCGTGTGGTCGCGACCGCCAAACACATCGCCGATTTCCGGCAAGCTGTGGTTGGTCAGTTCCTTGGACAATGCCATGGCCACCTGACGCGGACGAGCCACCGAGCGCGAACGGCGCTTGGACAGCAGGTCGGAGATCTTGATCTTGTAGTATTCGGCGACAGTGCGCTGAATGTTATCCACAGAGACCAGTTTGTCCTGCAACGCCAATAGGTCTTTCAGGGATTCGCGAATCAGCTCGATGGTGATGTCGCGGCCCATGAAGTGCGAGTGGGCGATTACGCGTTTCAGCGCACCTTCCAGCTCGCGGACGTTGGAGCGAATTCGCTGGGCGATGAAGAACGCTGCGTCGTGAGGCAACTCGACTTTGGCCTGGTCGGCCTTTTTCATCAAGATCGCTACACGGGTTTCCAGTTCCGGCGGCTCGACGGCAACCGTCAGCCCCCACCCGAATCGGGATTTGAGGCGTTCTTCAAGGCCTTCGATTTCTTTCGGGTAGCGGTCACTGGTGAGAATGACCTGTTGGCCACCTTCAAGCAGGGCGTTGAAAGTGTGGAAAAACTCTTCCTGCGAGCGCTCTTTGCGGGCGAAAAACTGAATATCGTCGATCAGCAAAGCGTCCACCGAACGGTAGAAACGCTTGAATTCGTTGATCGCGTTCAGTTGCAGTGCCTTGACCATGTCGGCCACGAAACGCTCTGAATGCAGGTACACGACCTTGGCATTCGGATTCTTCTTTAATAGATGGTTACCCACCGCGTGCATCAAGTGGGTTTTACCCAGACCCACTCCACCATAAAGGAACAGCGGGTTGTAGCCATGCTTGGGGTTGTCTGCCACTTGCCAGGCTGCCGCTCGGGCGAGTTGGTTGGACTTGCCTTCGACGAAGTTCTCGAAGGTGAACGTGCGGTTCAGATAACTGGTGTGCTTGAGCGCACCCTCGACCTGCACGGTGCGCTGTTCGGCGCGAACCGGGGCTTGCTGCGACGCGGCACCGGCCATCGGATCGAAGCTGTCGCGGGACGGCTCTTCACTGACTTCGGCGGTTTTCTGCGTAGAACGCTTGGCCGCCGCTGGCGTCGGGGCGGGCGCTGGCGTGCTGGCAGGCGCGGCATTTGCCTGGGCCTGGGAAGCTTGCGCGGCGGCCAACGGAGCATTGGGTGCTGCACGAGGTGCCGAACTGCGTTTGCTGCCTATTAATAAGGACAACGCTGGCGCCATGCCGTTGCCGTGCTCATCGAGCAGTTCAAGGACGCGCCCCAGGTACTTTTCGTTGACCCAGTCCAGGACAAAACGGTTCGGTGCGTAAACGCGCAACTCGTCGCCTTCGGCTTCGACCTGTAGTGGACGGATCCAGGTGTTGAATTGTTGGGCCGGCAGCTCCTCGCGCAAAAGCTCCACGCACTGCTGCCAAAGTTCCACTGACACGGATATCCCCTAAGTTGAAAGCCGGTGAGGCAAAAACAAGCGGCCATTGTAGCGGCGAGCCGTTTACTTATCCACATGCAGGTTGCCCGGTGAACATGATTTATCAATGCGTTAACTGGAAAAAAGGCGACCAACGGTGTGTGAATAAGCTCTGTGGATAACCGCCTCTAAGGTCACTGGACAAGTGGGGGTTGAACTCGGTGGACAACCAGGCTGTGGATAACTGCCCATTCCACACACAGCTTATCCGACAGCGCAGCACAGGCTGAACACCGTTTTCCACTGTAGTTGTCATTGGCTGTACACGAAGCAAAACAAGGGCTGAAAGCAGTTATCCACAGTCAGGGCCGGGTCTAGCTTTTATAAGCTTTACAGAAAAGCTTTAAATAATTCCCTTCTTTATTTTTATGTATGGCGAACAGGGTGTCGGCCAAAAACGCCTCGTGATCTATTTATAAGGAAACGTTGGTTGGAAATTGACCTGAAGGCTTGCTTTCTCTAGAATCCCCGGTCTCTTAAAACGGGGGCCATTCCGGCCCGTTGTGGACGAACCAGGTAACACGACATGAAACGTACTTTCCAACCAAGCACTATCAAACGCGCTCGTACCCACGGTTTCCGTGCTCGCATGGCTACCAAAAACGGTCGTGCCGTCCTGTCGCGTCGTCGCGCCAAAGGTCGTGCGCGTCTGGCAGTTTGATAATCCGGCACTGGAGGTGAGTCAGGACTTCAGTCGGGAAAAGCGTCTGCTTACCGCCCGGCATTTCAAGGCAGTCTTTGACTCCCCTACCGGCAAGGTTCCGGGGAAAAATCTCCTGCTCCTTGCACGCAACAACGATCTTGATCACCCCCGTCTAGGGCTGGTTATCGGGAAAAAGAGCGTAAAGCTCTCCGTTGAGCGCAATCGCCTCAAACGTTTGATGCGCGAATCGTTCCGTCTTCACCAGGATTCACTGGTTGGTTGGGATATCGTTATCGTCGCGCGCAAAGGTTTAGGTGATGTAGAAAACCCCGAATTGATTCAGCATTTCGGCAAGCTCTGGAAGCGTTTGGCACGTAACAAGCCAGTTCCAGCAGTCAAAACCGAAACTGTAGGGGTAGACAGTTCAGATGCGTAAACTGGCCCTCGTTCCGATCCAGTTTTATCGCTATGCCATTAGTCCTCTGATGGCCAGTCACTGTCGCTTCTACCCCAGTTGTTCCTGCTACGCGTATGAAGCCATTGAAAATCATGGCCTTCTGCGCGGTGGCTGGCTGACCTTTCGTCGTTTAGGTCGCTGTCATCCGTGGAATCCCGGTGGTTATGACCCGGTTCCACCTATCCCTACCTCCCGTTCTTCTTCGATGGCCGAGTAATCATGGATATCAAACGCACGATCCTGATCGTCGCCCTGGCAATCGTGGCCTACGTTATGGTTCTTAAATGGAACCAGGACTATGGCCAAGCTGCCCTGCCGACTCAGAATGTTGCTTCCAGTACGACTACATCCGGTTTGCCGGACACCGCCACTGGCAATAATGCTGAAGCCAGTGACGATATTCCGCGTGCCGCAAGCGATACCAGCGCACCTGCCGAAACACCGGTAGCCGCCAGCAAGGATCTGATCCAGATCAAAACCGACGTCCTCGATCTTGCGATCGATCCACAAGGTGGTGACGTTGCTCAACTGACCTTGCCTCTGTATCCACGTCGTCAGGATCGTCCGGACGTTCCTTTCCAGCTGTTCGATAACGGCGGCGAGCGTGTTTATCTGGCGCAAAGCGGTCTGATCGGCACCAACGGTCCGGACGCCAATCCGGCAGGTCGCCCGGTCTACTCCTCGGAGAAGAAGACTTATCAACTGGCTGACGGTCAGGACCAACTGGTCGTAGACCTGAAGTTCAGCAAGGACGGCGTCAATTACATCAAGCGTTTCACCTTGAAACGTGGCCTGTATGACGTAGCCGTTTCCTACATTGTGGATAACCAGAGCGCTCAGCCCTGGAACGGCGCGATGTTCGCCCAGTTGAAGCGCGATAACAGCGCCGATCCTTCGTCCACTACTGCCACCGGTACCGCGACTTACCTGGGCGCCGCCCTGTGGACAAGTTCGGAGCCGTACAAGAAAGTGTCCATGAAGGACATGGACAAGGGCCAACTCAAAGAAACTGTCACCGGTGGTTGGGTAGCCTGGCTGCAACACTACTTCGTGACTGCATGGATTCCGGCCAAGGGCGAAAACAACATCGTCCAGACCCGTAAAGACAGCAAAGGCAACTACATCATCGGTTACACCGGTCCTACACTGACCGCTGCCCCGGGTGCCAAAGTTGAAACCAGTGCTGTTCTGTACGCAGGTCCGAAAAGCCAGGCAGTGCTTAAACAGTTGTCCCCAGGCCTGGAACTGACCGTCGACTATGGCATCCTCTGGTTCATTGCCCAGCCAATCTTCTGGCTGCTGCAACATATCCACGCGATTGTCGGTAACTGGGGCTGGTCGATCATCTTCCTGACCATGCTGATCAAAGGGCTTTTCTTCCCTCTGTCGGCTGCCAGCTACAAATCGATGGCGCGCATGCGTGCCGTTGCGCCGAAACTGGCTGCACTGAAAGAACAACATGGCGATGACCGGCAGAAAATGTCGCAAGCCATGATGGAGCTGTACAAGAAAGAGAAGATCAATCCACTGGGCGGCTGCTTGCCGATCCTTGTGCAGATGCCGGTTTTCCTTTCGCTGTACTGGGTTCTGCTGGAAAGCGTGGAAATGCGCCAAGCGCCATTCATGCTGTGGATCACTGACCTGTCGATCAAGGATCCGTTTTTCATTCTGCCGATCATCATGGGTGCAACCATGTTCATCCAGCAGCAGTTGAACCCGACTCCTCCGGATCCGATGCAGGCGAAGGTCATGAAAATGATGCCAATCATCTTCACCTTCTTCTTCCTGTGGTTCCCGGCTGGTCTGGTGCTGTACTGGGTTGTGAACAACTGCCTGTCGATTACCCAGCAGTGGTACATCACGCGTAAGATCGAAGCGGCGACGAAAAAAGCCGAGGCGTAACTTGCTCTGTGGATAACACCACTCAAAACGCCCCCTAGTGGGGCGTTTTGCTATCTGTCACTTTTGTCTGGATTCCGGTTTATGAGCACACCTCGTGAAACCATTGCAGCCGTTGCCACCGCTCAAGGTCGTGGCGGTGTGGGCATCGTCCGTATTTCCGGGCCGTTGGCCAGTGTTGCAGCCAAAGCCATCAGCGGCCGAGAACTGAAACCGCGTTACGCCCATTACGGACCGTTTTACAGCGACGATCAGCAGGTGTTGGACGAAGGCCTGGCGTTGTACTTCCCTGGGCCTAACTCGTTCACCGGTGAAGACGTACTGGAATTGCAGGGCCATGGCGGCCCGATCGTACTCGATATGCTGCTCAAACGATGTCTCGAACTGGGTTGCCGTTTGGCTCGCCCGGGGGAATTCAGTGAGCGAGCGTTCCTCAATGACAAACTCGACCTGGCCCAGGCCGAGGCCATCGCGGACCTGATCGAAGCCAGTTCTGCACAGGCAGCGCGTAACGCGCTGCGTTCCTTGCAGGGTGCGTTTTCCCAACGTGTGCATAACCTCACCGAACAGTTGATCGGTCTACGCATCTACGTCGAAGCTGCCATCGACTTCCCGGAAGAAGAAATCGACTTCCTCGCCGATGGCCATGTGCTGAGCATGCTCGACAAGGTGCGTGATGAATTATCCACAGTGCTGTGCGAAGCCGGCCAGGGTGCCTTGCTGCGTGACGGCATGACGGTGGTGATCGCTGGACGGCCGAATGCCGGCAAGTCGAGCCTGCTGAATGCATTGGCCGGGCGCGAAGCCGCGATCGTGACCGAGATTGCCGGTACCACCCGAGACATCTTGCGCGAACACATCCACATCGATGGCATGCCGCTGCACGTTGTGGATACCGCCGGTCTGCGTGATACCGACGACCAGGTGGAGAAAATCGGAGTCGAGCGCGCTTTGAAAGCCATTGGTGAAGCCGATCGTGTGCTGCTGGTAGTCGATGCGACAGCTCCAGAAGCGCTGGATCCGTTCGCCTTGTGGCCCGAATTCCTCGAAATCCGTCCCGATCCCGCCAAAGTTACCCTGATCCGTAACAAGGCAGACCTGACCGGTGAAGCGATTGTTCTGGAAGTCAGCGATGACGGCCATGTGACTATCAGCCTGAGCGCCAAATCGGCGGGCGAAGGCCTGGAATTGCTGCGCGAACATCTCAAGGCCTGCATGGGTTACGAACAAACCTCGGAAAGCAGTTTCAGTGCCCGCCGGCGACACCTGGAAGCGTTACGCCATGCCAGTGCGGCCCTTGAACACGGTCGTGCGCAATTAACCTTGGCTGGCGCTGGCGAGCTGTTGGCTGAAGATTTACGTCAGGCCCAGCACTCGCTGGGTGAAATCACTGGAGCATTCAGCTCCGATGATCTGCTCGGACGGATATTTTCCAGCTTCTGCATCGGAAAATAGTCCTCCTGCTGTTCACAGACAGGCCCAATCGCGGCCTGTCTGACTCCCTCTTTTTATAAATCCTTCCTTGAGTGCCGGGCAGATGTGTTCTTCCTGAGCGGACTCCCTGTACCCGACTCGCGCTCATTCAACAGATTTCTGTGGATTAAGCCCTGTGAATAACTGCCTCTGAGGTCAGTTGATAACAGGGCCAAAAAACTGGATATAACCCACCCTGTGGATAACAACCCCTTTCATCCACAGGCTTACACCGGTTATCCAAGGATCTCATTGGTACATGGGCACAGGGTTTTGAATCTCTGTACACATTGAATATAAAGGGCTGTAGAGATTTATCCACAGAAAGGCGGGTCAGTAAGAATAAACATAAAAACAAAGGTTTTATAAATTTCTTTCTTTTTTATTCTTTTAACCTCGAGTTCTCCACCGCTGGTTAAATTTTGTGCAAAGGGTTCTTTAGGAAGGGCGAAGTCCCTATACTTGCCGACCAGGTCCAAAAACCTGATCTCAAACTTTTCCTGAATGACCTACTTAAGCAGGCACGAGGTGCGTGGTGGATTTCCCTTCCCGTTTTGAAGTGATCGTCATCGGCGGCGGTCATGCCGGTACCGAGGCAGCACTGGCCTCAGCACGTATGGGGGCAAAAACCCTGTTGCTGACGCATAACGTGGAAACCCTCGGCGCCATGAGTTGCAACCCGGCTATCGGTGGCATTGGCAAAAGCCATCTGGTCAAGGAAATCGACGCCCTCGGCGGTGCGATGGCCATGGCTACCGATAAAGGCGGCATCCAGTTTCGCGTTTTGAACAGCCGTAAAGGCCCGGCCGTACGCGCAACCCGTGCACAAGCGGACCGCATTCTTTACAAAGCCGCTGTCCGCGAAATTCTGGAAAACCAGCCGAACCTGTGGATATTTCAACAGGCTGCCGACGACCTGATCGTTGAGCAGGAACAAGTGCGCGGTGTTGTTACGCAAATGGGTCTGCGTTTCTTCGCAGACTCCGTGGTGTTGACCACCGGAACATTCCTCGGCGGACTTATCCACATCGGGTTGCAGAATTTTTCCGGCGGCCGTGCCGGTGATCCACCGTCCATCGCGCTGGCTCACCGTCTGCGTGAACTGCCACTGCGTGTCGGTCGTTTGAAAACCGGTACGCCACCGCGTATCGACGGCAAGTCTGTGGATTTCTCGGTGATGACCGAGCAGCCAGGGGATACGCCGATCCCTGTGATGTCGTTCATGGGCAACAAAGAACAGCATCCACGCCAAGTGAGCTGCTGGATTACTCACACTAACGCCCGCACCCACGAAATCATTGCCGCGAACCTCGACCGTTCGCCGATGTATTCCGCTGCCGGTGAAATCGAAGGCATCGGCCCGCGTTATTGCCCGTCGATCGAAGACAAGATCCACCGCTTTGCCGACAAGGAAAGCCATCAGGTGTTTATCGAACCGGAAGGTTTGACCACCCATGAGCTGTATCCGAACGGGATATCCACAAGCTTGCCGTTCGACGTGCAATTGCAGATCGTGCAATCGATCCGCGGCATGGAAAACGCGCACATCGTGCGTCCGGGTTATGCGATCGAGTACGACTACTTCGACCCGCGGGATCTGAAGTACAGCCTGGAAACCAAAGTCATCGGCGGTCTGTTCTTCGCCGGGCAAATCAACGGCACGACCGGTTACGAAGAAGCCGGTGCGCAAGGTTTGCTTGCCGGTGCCAACGCCGCTTTGCGTGCCAAAGGCAAAGAAGCCTGGTGCCCGCGCCGTGATGAAGCGTACATCGGCGTGTTGGTCGACGACCTGATCACCCTCGGCACACAAGAGCCGTACCGCATGTTCACTTCCCGGGCCGAGTACCGCCTGATCCTGCGCGAGGACAATGCCGACCTGCGTCTGACCGAAAAAGGTCGCGAGCTGGGTCTGGTCGATGACGCGCGTTGGGCGGCCTTCTGCAAGAAACGCGAAAGCATCGAACTCGAAGAGCAGCGCCTGAAAAGCACCTGGGTTCGCCCGGGTACACCGCAAGGCGATGCGATTGCGGAAAAATTCGGCACACCGCTGACCCACGAATACAACTTGCTCAACCTCTTGAGTCGTCCGGAAATCGACTACGCTGGTCTGGTCGAAGTGACCGGCAACGGTGCCGAAGACCCCCAGGTTGCCGAACAGGTTGAAATCAAGACCAAATACGCCGGTTACATCGATCGTCAACAGGACGAAATCGCCCGTCTGCGCGCCAGTGAAGACACGAAGCTGCCTGTGGATATCGATTACACCAACATTTCCGGTCTCTCCAAGGAGATCCAGAGCAAGCTCGGCGCGACCCGTCCAGAGACGCTTGGGCAGGCTTCGCGTATCCCTGGCGTGACCCCGGCAGCGATTTCGCTGTTGATGATTCATTTGAAAAAACGCGGCGCGGGCCGTCAGTTGGAGCAAAGCGCTTGAGTTCTAAGGTCACTTCGCAACACGCTGAAGAGTTATCCACAGGAGCCCGCGAGCTCGGTGTCAATCTCAGTGAAACCCAGCATGAATTGCTGCTGGGTTATCTGGCACTGTTGATCAAGTGGAACCAGGCCTACAACCTCACGGCTGTTCGCGATCCTGACGAAATGGTTTCTCGCCACCTGCTCGATAGTCTGAGTGTGATGTCGTTCATCGAAAACGGCCGCTGGCTCGATGTTGGCAGTGGTGGCGGCATGCCGGGCATCCCGTTGGCGATCCTGTATCCAGACTCGCAAGTGACCTGTCTGGACAGCAACGGCAAGAAAACCCGCTTCCTGACCCAGGTCAAACTCGAATTGAAACTGGATAACCTCCAAGTTATCCACAGTCGTGTCGAAGCTCTGCAGCCAGCACAACCCTTCAACGGAATTATTTCCCGGGCGTTCAGCAGCATGGAGAACTTCACCAACTGGACTCGCCATCTGGGCGACGCGGATACACGCTGGCTGGCAATGAAGGGCGTTCATCCGGCCGATGAGCTGGTAGCATTGCCGGCAGACTTCAAACTCGATAGCGAACACGCCTTGGCCGTACCCGGTTGCCAAGGCCAACGCCATCTGCTGATACTGCGCCGCACGGCATGATTGGGAACACAAGCAAGAATGGCTAAGGTATTCGCGATAGCGAACCAGAAGGGTGGTGTGGGCAAGACCACCACCTGCATCAACCTCGCAGCATCCCTGGTCGCAACCAAGCGCCGGGTGCTGTTGATCGATCTCGATCCACAGGGCAACGCCACCATGGGTAGCGGTGTGGATAAACATGGCCTGGAAAACTCGGTCTATGACCTGCTGATCGGCGAATGCGATCTGACTCAGGCCATGCACTACTCCGAGCATGGCGGTTATCAACTGCTGCCGGCCAACCGCGACCTGACCGCGGCTGAAGTGGTTCTGCTGGAAATGCAGATGAAGGAAAGCCGCCTGCGCAGCGCGCTGGCGCCGATCCGTGAAAACTACGATTACATTCTGATCGACTGCCCGCCGTCCCTGTCGATGCTCACACTGAACGCATTGGTGGCTGCTGATGGCGTGATTATCCCCATGCAGTGCGAGTACTTTGCGCTGGAAGGTTTGAGCGACCTTGTGGATAACATCAAGCGCATCGCTGAACTGCTCAATCCCAACCTGAAAGTCGAAGGCCTGCTGCGGACCATGTACGACCCGCGCCTGAGCCTGATGAACGACGTTTCGGCGCAGCTCAAAGAGCACTTCGGCGATCAACTCTACGACACGGTGATCCCGCGTAACATTCGTCTGGCTGAAGCGCCAAGTTACGGCATGCCGGCGCTGGCCTACGACAAGCAATCGCGCGGCGCATTGGCTTATCTGGCATTGGCGGGCGAAATGGTTCGCCGTCAGCGCAAAAATTCACGTATCGCCGCTGCTCAGGCAACTTAAGGAATCCCCATGGCCGTCAAGAAACGAGGTCTCGGACGTGGACTGGATGCACTGCTGAGTGGTCCGACTGTCGGTGCGCTGGAAGAACAAGCGGCGCAAGCGGATACCCGTGAACTGCAGCACCTGCCACTGGACCTGCTGCAGCGTGGCAAGTATCAGCCACGCCGGGATATGGACCCGCAGGCGCTCGAAGAGTTGGCACAGTCGATCAAGGCACAGGGCGTGATGCAGCCGATCGTGGTTCGTCCGATTGGTGGCGGCCGCTTTGAAATCATCGCCGGTGAACGCCGCTGGCGCGCCAGTCAGCAGGCCGGGCAGGAAACCATCCCGGCGATGGTTCGCGACGTACCGGATGAAACCGCGATCGCCATAGCGCTGATCGAGAACATTCAGCGTGAAGATCTCAATCCGATCGAGGAAGCGGTCGCGTTGCAACGGTTGCAGCAGGAATTCCAGCTGACTCAGCAGCAAGTCGCCGAGGCTGTGGGTAAGTCTCGCGTCACTGTGGCTAACCTGTTGCGACTTATTGCACTGCCGGAAGTCATTAAGACCATGTTGTCCCACGGTGACCTTGAAATGGGTCATGCCCGTGCTTTGCTCGGTCTGCCGGACAATCAGCAGGTGGAGGGGGCGCGACATGTTGTCGCACGCGGCCTCACCGTGCGCCAAACCGAGGCGCTGGTTCGCCAATGGTTGAGTGGTAAACCGGAGCCTGTGGAAGCCAGCAAACCCGACCCGGATATCGCCCGCCTCGAACAGCGTCTGGCCGAGCGCCTAGGCTCTGCGGTGCAGATTCGCCACGGCAAGAAGGGGAAAGGGCAGTTGGTGATTGGTTACAACTCCCTCGATGAGCTTCAAGGTGTGCTCGCACACATCCGCTGAAACATTTCCTCATGTAGCGAGCAGTCGGAAATCACTACCTGACAGTTGAATAGGGGCAGAACCGCCCCTATACTCTGCGCGCATTTTGTCGGCACAAATTATGCCAAGTTATTGAATTTCGGCAGCCGACCATTGGAGAGCAATCGTGATGGAAACCCGCAAGCCAAACCGCCTGCCGTTCCATCGCCTGGCGGTTTTTCCGGTGTTGATGGCTCAATTTGTCATTTTGCTCGTTGGCGCTTTGGCGCTCTGGCAATGGCACGGAGTCGTTGCCGGATACTCGGGACTTTGCGGAGGCCTGATAGCCTTGCTGCCCAATGTTTATTTCGCTCACAAGGCATTTCGGTTTTCCGGCGCCCGAGCAGCCCAGTCCATCGTCCGGTCTTTTTATGCCGGCGAGGCAGGCAAACTTATTTTGACGGCAGTGCTCTTTGCACTGGTGTTTGCAGGTGTGAAGCCACTGGCGCCGGTAGCAGTATTCGGCGTGTTCGTGCTGACTCAGTCGGTCAGCTGGTTCGCTCCCCTGCTGATGAGAACAAGACTTTCGAGACCTTAGGGCGTTTGAGGCAACCATGGCAGAGACAACCGCTTCGGGCTATATCCAGCACCACTTGCAGAACCTGACCTTCGGTCAGCTACCCAACGGCGGCTGGGGCTTTGCTCACACCGCAGCAGAAGCCAAAGAAATGGGCTTTTGGGCTTTCCACGTCGATACCCTCGGCTGGTCGGTCGCGCTGGGTCTGATCTTCGTTCTTCTTTTCCGCATGGCGGCAAAGAAGGCGACTTCGGGTCAGCCAGGTGCTTTGCAGAACTTCGTTGAAGTATTGGTCGAATTCGTCGATGGCAGCGTGAAAGACAGCTTCCATGGCCGTAGCCCGGTGATTGCACCGCTGGCACTGACCATCTTCGTCTGGGTGTTCCTGATGAACGCCGTCGACCTGGTACCGGTCGACTGGATTCCTCAGTTGGCCATCCTGATCACCGGCGACCACCACATCCCGTTCCGTGCCGTGTCGACGACCGACCCGAACGCGACGCTGGGCATGGCGTTCTCGGTGTTCGCACTGATCATTTTCTACAGCATCAAGATCAAGGGCTTCGGCGGCTTCATCGGCGAACTCACCTTGCACCCGTTCGGTAGCAAGAACATCTTCGTTCAGGCGCTGCTGATTCCGGTGAACTTCCTGCTGGAGTTCGTGACCCTTATCGCCAAACCGATCTCTCTGGCTCTGCGTCTGTTCGGCAACATGTATGCCGGTGAGCTGGTGTTCATTCTGATCGCTGTGATGTTCGGCAGCGGCCTGCTCTGGCTGAGCGGCCTGGGCGTTGTTCTGCAGTGGGCGTGGGCGGTGTTCCACATCCTGATCATCACCCTGCAGGCGTTCATCTTCATGATGCTGACCATCGTCTACCTGTCGATGGCGCACGAAGAAAACCATTAAGGCCAGTCTCGACTAGTCTGATGTCCTTCCCGGTAATACGGGAAGGGGCTCTTCACAGGGCACCTGAAACGATTTGTTTTACCGCTTTAATCTAAAAAACCTAAACCATACGACGTAAAAGTCGGGAGGAAAGATGGAAACTGTAGTTGGTCTAACCGCTATCGCTGTTGCACTGTTGATCGGCCTGGGCGCACTGGGTACCGCAATTGGTTTCGGCCTGCTGGGCGGCAAGTTCCTGGAAGGCGCAGCGCGTCAGCCAGAAATGGTTCCAATGCTGCAAGTTAAAATGTTCATCGTTGCCGGTCTGCTCGACGCCGTAACCATGATCGGTGTTGGTATCGCTCTGTTCTTCACCTTTGCGAACCCGTTCGTTGGTCAGATCGCTGGCTAATTACCCGGATTCTTCCGAGTAATTTGATGTGATGGACAACGTAACTGCGAGGTGTTGGCGTGAACATTAATGCGACCCTGATTGGCCAGTCCGTTGCGTTCCTGATTTTTGTACTGTTCTGCATGAAGTTTGTATGGCCTCCGGTCATTACGGCACTGCACGAACGTCAAAAGAAGATCGCTGATGGCCTGGACGCTGCCAGCCGAGCAGCTCGCGACCTGGAGTTGGCCCAAGAAAAAGCGGGTCAGCAACTGCGCGAAGCGAAAGCTCAGGCAGCTGAAATCATCGAGCAAGCCAAGAAACGCGGTAACCAGATTGTCGAAGAGGCCGTTGAAAAGGCCCGTGTCGACGCTGACCGTGTGAAGGTTCAGGCTCAAGCCGAGATCGAACAGGAACTGAACAGTGTCAAAGACAAACTGCGCGCCCAAGTGGGCATGCTGGCTGTCGGCGGCGCCGAGAAGATCCTGGGTGCCACAATCGATCAAAACGCGCACGCAGAGCTGGTTAACCAACTGGCTGCTGAAATCTAAGCGAGGGCGATCATGGCAGAACTGACCACGTTGGCCCGACCTTACGCTAAGGCGGCCTTCGAGCACGCTCAGGCCCACCAGCAACTGGCCAATTGGTCAGCCATGCTCGGCCTGGCTGCAGCGGTGTCGCAAGACGACACCATGCAGCGCGTGCTCAAGGCCCCGCGACTGACGAGCGCAGAAAAGGCCGCCACGTTTATTGACGTGTGCGGCGACAAGTTTGATGCCAAGGCACAGAACTTCATCAATGTCGTTGCCGAAAACGACCGTCTCCCGCTTCTGCCGGAGATCGCCGCTCTTTTCGACCTGTACAAGGCTGAACAAGAGAAATCGGTAGACGTTGAAGTGACCAGTGCTTTTGCATTGAACCAAGAACAGCAAGACAAACTCGCCAAGGTTCTCAGTGCACGACTCAACCGGGAAGTGCGCCTGCAAGTTGCGGAGGATGCTGCCCTAATAGGTGGTGTCGTTATCCGCGCCGGCGACCTGGTTATCGATGGCTCGATTCGCGGCAAAATCGCGAAACTTGCCGAAGCATTGAAATCTTGAGTTTGAAGGGGCAGCAGAGCAATGCAGCAACTCAATCCTTCCGAAATAAGTGAAATTATCAAGGGCCGCATCGACAAGCTCGATGTGACCTCCCAAGCCCGTAACGAAGGCACTGTCGTCAGCGTATCTGACGGCATCGTGCGGATTCACGGTCTGGCCGACGTCATGTACGGCGAGATGATCGAGTTTCCGGGCGGCGTCTACGGTATGGCCCTCAACCTGGAGCAAGACTCCGTAGGTGCCGTTGTTTTGGGTGCTTACCAGTCTCTGGCTGAAGGCATGAGCGCCAAGTGCACAGGCCGCATCCTCGAAGTTCCGGTTGGTAAGGAACTGCTGGGTCGCGTAGTCGACGCACTGGGTAACCCTGTTGACGGCAAAGGTCCACTGGGCAACACCGAGACCGACGCGGTCGAGAAAGTTGCTCCGGGCGTGATCTGGCGTAAGTCGGTAGACCAGCCTGTACAGACTGGCTACAAGGCTGTCGATGCCATGATCCCTGTCGGCCGTGGCCAGCGTGAGCTGATCATCGGTGACCGTCAGATCGGTAAAACCGCTCTGGCGATCGACGCGATCATCAACCAGAAAGACAGCGGCATTTTCTGCGTCTACGTTGCTATCGGTCAGAAACAATCGACCATCGCCAATGTGGTTCGCAAGCTGGAAGAAAACGGCGCCCTGGCCAACACGATCATCGTGGCTGCCAGTGCTTCGGAATCTCCTGCGCTGCAATTCCTGGCACCGTACTCCGGTTGCACCATGGGTGAATTCTTCCGCGACCGCGGTGAAGACGCGCTGATCGTTTATGACGATCTGTCCAAGCAGGCAGTGGCTTACCGCCAGATTTCCCTGCTGCTGCGCCGTCCACCAGGCCGTGAAGCTTACCCAGGCGACGTGTTCTATCTCCACTCCCGCCTGCTGGAGCGCGCATCCCGCGTTTCGGAAGAATACGTAGAGAAGTTCACCAACGGAGCAGTGACCGGAAAAACCGGTTCCCTGACCGCACTGCCGATCATCGAAACCCAGGCTGGCGACGTTTCCGCGTTCGTTCCGACCAACGTGATTTCCATCACCGACGGTCAGATCTTCCTGGAATCGGCCATGTTCAATTCGGGCATCCGCCCTGCAGTGAACGCCGGTGTTTCGGTATCCCGTGTGGGTGGTGCTGCTCAGACCAAGATCATCAAGAAGCTGTCCGGTGGTATCCGTACCGCTCTGGCTCAGTACCGTGAACTGGCGGCATTCGCCCAGTTCGCTTCTGACCTGGACGAAGCGACCCGTAAGCAACTTGAGCATGGTCAGCGCGTTACCGAGCTGATGAAGCAGAAGCAATACGCACCAATGTCGATCGCTGACATGGCGCTGTCGCTGTATGCCGCTGAGCGTGGGTTCCTGACTGACATTGAAATCGCCAAGATCGGCAGCTTCGAACAAGCGCTGATTGCTTTCTTCAACCGCGATCACGCCGATTTGATGGCCAAGATCAACGTTAAAGGTGACTTCAATGACGAAATCGACGCTGGCATGAAAGCCGGTATCGAGAAGTTCAAGGCCACCCAAACCTGGTAAGCCGCAGCGGGAGCCGCGAGGCTCCCGCTTGCTAACCTGATAGGTGTTACATGGCAGGCGCAAAAGAGATTCGCAGTAAGATTGCGAGCATCAAAAGCACGCAAAAGATTACCAGCGCCATGGAAAAAGTGGCGGTCAGCAAAATGCGCAAGGCACAAATGCGCATGGCTGCTAGCCGTCCTTATGCGGAGCGTATCCGCCAGGTAATTGGGCATCTGGCCAACGCCAACCCGGAATACCGCCACCCGTTCATGATCGACCGCGAAATCAAGCGTGTCGGTTATGTCGTCGTGAGCAGTGACCGTGGTTTGTGCGGTGGCTTGAACACCAACCTGTTCAAGGCCCTGGTCAAGGACATGGCGGTAAACCGCGAAAACGGCGTCGAGATTGATCTGTGTGTTGTTGGTAGCAAGGGTGCGGCCTTTTTCCGCAACTTCGGCGGTAACGTCGTTGCAGCTATCAGCCACCTGGGTGAAGAGCCGTCGATCAATGATCTGATCGGCAGCGTCAAGGTGATGCTGGATGCCTACCTGGACGGCCGTATTGACCGCCTGTCCGTGGTGTCCAACAAGTTCATCAACACCATGACGCAACAGCCTACCGTGGAGCAGTTGATTCCACTGGTGGCCACCCCGGATCAGGATCTCAAGCACCACTGGGACTATCTCTACGAACCGGATGCCAAAGAGCTGCTTGATGGCTTGATGGTCCGCTACGTTGAGTCGCAGGTCTACCAGGCGGTGGTCGAGAACAACGCGGCTGAACAAGCTGCGCGGATGATCGCGATGAAGAACGCTACCGACAACGCCGGTGATTTGATCAGCGATTTGCAGCTGATCTACAACAAGGCGCGTCAGGCTGCGATCACCCAAGAGATCTCGGAAATCGTCGGCGGCGCTGCCGCGGTTTAACGGTTCAAATATTCAGAGGATCCAGCTATGAGTAGCGGACGTATCGTTCAAATCATCGGCGCCGTTATCGACGTGGAATTTCCACGCGACAGCGTACCGAGCATCTACAACGCGCTGACAGTTCAAAGCGCGGCCGGAACCACTCTGGAAGTTCAGCAGCAGCTGGGCGACGGCGTGGTTCGTACCATTGCGATGGGTTCCACCGAGGGCTTGAAGCGCGGTCTGGAAGTTACCGACTCTGGCGCAGCCATCTCCGTACCGGTCGGTAAAGCGACCCTGGGCCGGATCATGGACGTGCTCGGTAACCCGATCGACGAAGCTGGCCCGATCGACACCGAAGAACGTTGGGGCATTCACCGTCCAGCGCCTTCGTTCGCTGAACAGGCAGGCGGCAACGACCTGCTGGAAACCGGCATCAAGGTTATCGACCTGGTTTGCCCGTTTGCCAAAGGCGGTAAAGTCGGTCTGTTCGGTGGTGCCGGTGTAGGCAAAACCGTAAACATGATGGAACTGATCCGTAACATCGCCATCGAGCACAGCGGTTATTCCGTGTTCGCCGGTGTGGGTGAGCGTACTCGTGAGGGTAACGACTTCTACCACGAGATGAAGGACTCCAACGTTCTGGACAAAGTGGCACTGGTTTACGGTCAGATGAACGAGCCGCCGGGTAACCGTCTGCGCGTAGCACTGACTGGCCTGACCATGGCCGAGAAGTTCCGTGACGAAGGTAACGACGTTCTGCTGTTCGTCGACAACATCTATCGTTACACCCTGGCCGGTACTGAAGTATCCGCACTGCTGGGCCGTATGCCTTCGGCAGTAGGTTACCAGCCGACCCTGGCTGAAGAGATGGGCGTTCTGCAAGAACGTATCACTTCGACCAAGGAAGGTTCGATCACTTCGATCCAAGCGGTATACGTACCTGCGGATGACTTGACCGACCCGTCGCCTGCGACCACCTTCGCCCACTTGGACGCCACCGTCGTTCTGTCCCGTGACATCGCATCCCTGGGTATCTACCCGGCGGTAGATCCACTGGATTCGACTTCGCGCCAGCTGGACCCGAACGTAATCGGTCAGGATCACTACGACACCGCTCGCGGCGTTCAGTACGTTCTGCAACGTTACAAAGAGCTGAAAGACATCATCGCGATCCTGGGTATGGACGAGCTTTCGGAAGCCGACAAACAGTTGGTTAACCGTGCTCGTAAGATCCAGCGCTTCTTGTCGCAGCCGTTCTTCGTGGCTGAAGTCTTCACCGGTGCTTCGGGTAAATACGTTTCCCTGAAAGACACCATTGCTGGCTTCAAAGGCATCCTCAACGGTGACTACGACCACCTGCCAGAACAAGCGTTCTACATGGTTGGCGGCATCGAAGAAGCGATCGAGAAAGCCAAGAAACTGTAATCCCGGCGCCCGGCAACGGGCGCTAATTTAGGTTGAGGCAATCAGATGGCTATGACAGTCCATTGCGATATCGTCAGCGCGGAAGGGGAAATCTTTTCCGGCCTGGTCGAGATGGTGATTGCGCACGGTGCACTGGGTGATCTTGGTATCGCTCTGGGTCACGCGCCGCTGATCACTAATCTCAAGCCGGGTCCAATCCGCCTGATCAAGCAAGGCGGGGAAGCCGAGGTGTTTTACATCTCCGGTGGTTTCCTCGAGGTTCAGCCGAACATGGTCAAGGTGCTTGCCGACACTGTGCAACGTGCTGCCGACCTGGATGAAGCCTCCGCTCAGCAAGCCGTCCAGGCTGCCGAGAAGGCGTTGCATGAACGTGGCGCGGAGTTCGACTACGGCGCCGCTGCTACACGTCTGGCCGAGGCTGCAGCTCAGCTGCGCACCGTCCAGCAGATCCGCAAGAAGTTTGGCGGTTAATCCGTCAGTCACTTGTTGTGCGATTGATAAAAAAGGGTAGCCTCGGCTACCCTTTTTTCTTTTCCGATTTTTACAACCCGGTCGCAGTTGCTGACCACCCAGGATTGGTAGCCAGTCATGTCTCTCGAAATTGTTATCCTCGCGGCCGGTCAAGGCACTCGTATGCGTTCGGCGTTGCCGAAGGTCTTGCACCCGATTGCCGGCAATTCCATGTTGGGCCATGTTATCCACAGTGCCCGGCAACTTGATCCACAACGTATCCATGTAGTCATTGGCCACGGTGCCGATGTGGTACGTGAACGTCTGGCCGCTGATGATCTGAATTTCGTGCTGCAGGACAAGCAACTGGGCACCGGCCATGCGACCGCCCAGGCAGTGCCTTTCATTACTGCCGACACCGTGCTGATTCTTTACGGTGATGTGCCACTGATTGAAGTCGAGACCTTGCAACGCCTGCTCAAGCACGTCGTTCCAGGCCAGATGGGTTTGCTGACCGTCGAGTTGGACGATCCGACGGGCTATGGCCGCATCGTGCGCGACGCCGATGGCAAAGTCGCCGCCATCGTCGAGCACAAAGATGCCAGTCAAGCCCAACGTGCAATCACCGAAGGCAACACCGGCATTCTCGCCGTGCCAGCCAATCGTCTGGCCGACTGGATGAGCCGCCTGTCGAACAACAACGCGCAGGGCGAGTATTACCTGACGGACGTGATCGAAATGGCGGTCAACGACGGTCTGGTGGTGGCCACGGAACAGCCGCACGATCCGATGGAAGTGCAGGGCGCCAACGACCGCAAGCAACTGTCCGAACTGGAGCGTCATTACCAGTTGCGCGCCGGTCGCCGCCTGATGGCGCAGGGCGTTACCCTGCGTGACCCGGCACGTTTTGATGTGCGCGGCGAGGTGACCGTCGGTCGCGACGTACTGATCGATATCAACGTGATTCTCGAAGGCAACGTCGTTATTGAAGATGACGTGATGATTGGCCCGAATTGCGTGATCAAGGACAGTACGCTGCGCAAAGGCGTGATCGTCAAAGCCAACAGCCACATCGAAGGCGCGGTTCTCGGTGAAGGCAGCGATGCCGGCCCGTTTGCTCGCCTGCGTCCAGGCACTGTGCTGGAGGCCCGTGCCCATGTGGGTAACTTCGTTGAACTGAAAAACGCCCGTATGGGTGAGGGCGCCAAGGCTGGACATCTGACCTACCTGGGCGACGCCGAAATCGGTGCTCGCACCAACATAGGTGCCGGCACGATTACCTGTAACTACGATGGCGCCAACAAGTGGAAAACCGTGTTGGGCGAAGATGTGTTCATTGGTTCGAACAACTCATTGGTCGCACCTGTGGATATCTCCAGCGGTGCAACCACAGCGGCCGGTTCGACCATTACTCAAAATGTGGATAACGCGCAGTTGGCTGTTGGCCGTGCGCGGCAAAAGAACATCGATGGCTGGAAACGGCCGGAGAAGATCAAGAAGAGCTGAGTTATCCACAATGTTGTTCCATATGGGAGCGGGCTTGCTCGCGAACGTGGTGCATCAGGCACACAATCAGTGACTGATACGCCGCGTTCGCGAGCAAGCCCGCTCCCATTTTGGTTTGTGGCGCTCTCAAAAAAGTCGGCCCGCCGCTTGACGACCTTTCGGCAATAGGTTTTGATTGGTTCCGTTATCTTTCGAAACGAAACATTAAATCACCATGTCGAAACGCAACACACCCCAACGCCGCCACAACATACTGGCCTTGCTCAACGAGCAGGGCGAAGTGAGTGTGGATGAACTGGCCAAGCGCTTCGAAACTTCCGAAGTTACGATTCGCAAGGATCTCGCCGCGCTGGAAAGTCACGGTCTGTTGCTGCGTCGCTACGGCGGGGCGATCACCATGCCCCAGGAACTGGTCGCGGAAACTGCTCAGAGCGTTTCCAGATACAAGCAGGCGATTGCGCGTGCAGCGGTAAAACGAATCCGTGAACACGCACGCATCATCATCGACAGTGGCAGCACCACCGCCGCTATGATTCCCGAACTCGGCCAACAGCCGGGTCTGGTGGTGATGACCAACTCGCTGCACGTCGCCAGTGCTTTGAGTGAACTCGAACACGAGCCCGTGCTGCTGATGACCGGCGGCACCTGGGATCCGCATTCGGAATCCTTTCAGGGCCAGGTGGCCGAGCAGGTACTACGCTCTTACGACTTCGATCAGTTGTTCATTGGTGCCGACGGCATCGACCTGGTGCGCGGCACCACCACGTTCAATGAGCTGCTGGGTTTGAGCCGGGTGATGGCTGAAGTCGCGCGCGAAGTGATCGTGATGGTCGAGGCCGACAAGATCGGCCGAAAGATTCCCAACCTGGAGCTGCCATGGAGCAGCGTCCATACCCTCATTACCGATGATCGCCTGCCCCATGAGGCCCGCGATCAGATTCAGGCCCGCGGCATCACTTTGATTTGCGCGGCTGTCAGTCAGGAGAAATAAGCATGTGTGGAATTGTCGGCGCAGTGGCTGAACGTAATATCACCGCCATCCTGCTCGAAGGCCTCAAGCGCCTCGAATACCGTGGCTATGACAGCGCAGGTGTAGCGGTCTACACCAACGACGAAACCCTGGAGCGCATGCGTCGCCCGGGCAAAGTCAGCGAACTCGAAACCGCGTTGGCTGAGCATCCACTGATCGGCCGTCTCGGAATTGCCCACACCCGTTGGGCAACCCACGGCGCACCGTGTGAACGCAACGCCCACCCGCATTTCTCCGGTGACATCGCGGTGGTGCACAACGGCATCATCGAAAACCACGAAGCTCTGCGTGAACAACTCAAAGCGCTGGGTTACGTGTTTACTTCGGATACCGACACTGAAGTCATTGCCCACCTGCTCAGCGAAAAGCTCAAGGAGCAACCTGACCTGACCGCCGCCCTCAAAGCCACTGTTAAAGAACTGCACGGTGCTTACGGTCTGGCAGTGATCAATGCCAAGCAACCGGATTGTCTGGTCGCCGCCCGCAGTGGCAGTCCACTGGTGATCGGCCTGGGGCTGGGCGAGAACTTCCTCGCTTCCGATCAACTGGCGTTGCGCCAGGTCACAGACCGCTTCATGTACCTGGAAGAGGGCGATATCGCCGAAATTCGTCGTGATAACGTGCAGATCTGGGATGTTCAGGGCAACGCCGTCGAGCGCCAGACCGTGCAGTACAGCGACGGTGCCGAAGCAGCGGACAAGGGTGAGTTCCGTCACTACATGCTCAAGGAAATCCACGAGCAGCCGACCGTTGTTCAGCGCACCCTCGAAGGTCGTCTGAGCAATGATCAAGTGCTGGTACAGGCATTCGGCCCGCAAGCGGCCGAACTGTTCGCCAAAGTACGCAATGTGCAGATCGTGGCCTGCGGCACCAGTTATCACGCTGGTATGGTTGCGCGTTACTGGCTCGAAGAACTGGCTGGTATCCCTTGCCAGGTCGAAGTCGCCAGCGAGTTCCGCTACCGCAAAGTGGTGGTGCAGCCAGATACCTTGTTTGTCACGATCTCGCAGTCCGGCGAAACCGCCGACACCCTGGCCGCGCTGCGCAACGCCAAAGAGCTGGGCTTTCTCGCCAGCCTGGCGATCTGCAACGTCGGCATCAGTTCGCTGGTACGCGAATCCGACCTGACCCTGCTGACCCAGGCCGGGCGCGAAATCGGTGTCGCCTCGACCAAAGCCTTCACCACGCAATTGGTCGGTCTGTTGCTGCTGACCCTTTCGCTGGGCCAAGTGCGCGGCACGCTGGCCAAAGGCATTGAAGCCACGCTGGTGGAAGAACTGCGTCGCCTGCCAACCCGCCTGGGCGAAGCCCTGGCGATGGACAGCACGGTCGAGAAAGTCGCCGAACTGTTCGCCGAGAAGAACCATACCTTGTTCCTCGGTCGCGGTGCGCAATTCCCGGTCGCGATGGAAGGCGCCTTGAAACTCAAGGAGATCTCCTACATCCACGCCGAAGCCTATCCAGCCGGAGAGCTGAAGCACGGCCCGCTCGCGCTTGTGGATAACGACATGCCGGTGGTCACCGTAGCGCCGAACAACGAACTGCTGGAGAAGCTTAAGTCCAACCTGCAGGAAGTGCGTGCGCGTGGTGGCGAACTGGTCGTGTTCGCCGACGAAAAAGCCGGGATGACCAACGGCGAAGGCACCCACGTCGTGCAGATGCCGCACATCCACGACATCCTGTCGCCAATCCTCTACACCATTCCGCTACAACTGCTGTCGTACTACGTTGCTGTGCTCAAGGGCACGGACGTGGATCAGCCGCGTAACCTGGCGAAGTCGGTAACGGTGGAATAAGTTATCCACAGC
Organism: Pseudomonas sp. RA_15y_Pfl2_54; assembly: GCF_963971015.1. Lineage (NCBI taxonomy): Bacteria > Pseudomonadati > Pseudomonadota > Gammaproteobacteria > Pseudomonadales > Pseudomonadaceae > Pseudomonas > Pseudomonas sp. RA_15y_Pfl2_54. The sequence continues at coordinate 144,893 of NZ_CAXAPN010000009.1, read as the reverse complement.
TGAGTTCGACCCAAAAAAATCGCAGCTTCGGCTGCGATTTTTGTATCTGATTCGAGGGTATCCATGGATCGCTTCCAGGAAATGCAAGTCTTTGCCGCCGTCGCCAAGGAGCAGGGCTTTGCCGCCGCCGCACGGCATCTGGGCCTGTCCGCCGCCAGCGTCACCCGTGCTGTGGCCGCACTGGAGCAGCGCATCGGTACGCAATTGCTGATTCGAACCACGCGCAGCGTGCATTTGAGCGAGGCGGGGCAACGTTATCTGGAGGACTGTCGCAGAATTCTCGCCGAGGTGCAGGAAGCCGAGGATTCGGCTGCCGGCAGTCACGCCCAGCCCCGTGGGCAATTGACGGTGACGGCGCCGGTGTTGTTTGGCGAGTTGTTTGTCACGCCGGTGATGGCCGGTTATCTGGCGCAGTATCCGGACGTTTCGATCAATGCCCTGTTGCTCGATCGGGTGGTGAGCATGGTTGAGGAGGGTATCGATGTCGCGGTGCGCATCGGTGAACTGGCGGACAGCAATCAGCATGCGATTCGCGTGGGCGAGGTTCGGCGGGTGGTTTGCGGTTCGCCGCAATACCTGGCCGATCACGGCCGCCCCACGCATCCTCAGGCGTTGGCCGGTTTGCCCGTGGTGGCGACTTCGGCCACCGGCCAGATACGCACCTGGCCGTTTCTCGAACAGGGCGAACCATTGATCGTGCGCCCGGAGCCGCGTCTGGTAGTCACCGCCAATCAGGCTGCGATCACGGCCGCGTGTCTGGGACTGGGGCTGACCCGGGTGCTTTCCTATCAAGTGGCGAACAAGGTCGCGGCCGGCGAACTGGAAATCGTCCTCGCTGACTTCGAACTGCCGCCGCTGCCGATTCATGTGGTGTATCAGGGCGGGCGCAAGGCGCCGGCGCGGGTGCGCAGTTTTGTTGATTTCACGGTAAATGCTCTGCGTGAGCATCCGGGGCTGAAAAATGCCGCTTTATTGCATGAGAAGAAATAATCGATTGCAAATGCTGGTGATTCTGTTGCTTCAAGGATAGGTAGAAGATGGCCTCCATCAGCGCTGCCACCCTTGGGCGGTGCGATCATCCAGCGGAGTCGACCATGCAACCGATCAAACTCTACAACTTCCCTCGTTCCGGCCACGCCCACCGGGTTGAGCTGATGCTATCGCTGTTGCAACTGCCGACCGAACTGATCTTCGTCGATCTGGCCAAAGGCGAGCACAAACAGCCGGCGTATCTGGCGATCAACAGTTTCGGTCAGGTACCGGCCATTGATGACAATGGCGTGGTGTTGGCTGATTCCAACGCGATTCTGGTGTATCTGGCGCAGAAATATGGCAATGGCCGCTGGCTGCCAAGCGATCCGCTGGGCGCCGCACGGGTGCAGCGCTGGTTGTCGGCAGCCGCCGGGCCAATCGCCTTTGGCCCGGCGGCAGCACGGTTGATCACGGTGTTCGGGGCGAAACTCAATGCTGAAGAAGTGATTACCCGTGCGCACAACCTGCTCAAGGTGATGGAAGTCGAACTGGGCAACACACCGTATCTGGCGGGCAGCGAGCCGACCATCGCCGACGTGTCGGCCTACAGCTACATTGCCCACGCGCCGGAAGGCAACGTGTCGCTGGATGACTATGGCAACGTGCGCGCCTGGCTGGCTCGGGTCGAAGCACTGCCCGGTTTTGTCGGTATGCCGCGCACCGTCGCCGGTCTGCAAACCGCAGTCTGATGCTCATCATCCACACTGCGCCGCAGGGGCAGAGGAGAGGTCGTGATGGAACGTTCACCTTGGCACGCGGGCGAGCGGCAACTGCAAGAGCATGTGGGGGTGGCCGAGCGCATGGAAGCATTCGGGCGTAAGGTCATTCGTACCTGGATGCCGGACCAGCACCGTGAGTTCTATCAGCAATTGCCGTTCATGTTGTACGGCGCAGTGGATGCCGAGGGGCGTCCTTGGGCCAGCGTGCTGGAAGGTGCGCCGGGGTTCGCCCATTCGCCCGATCCGCAGCGCCTGCAATTTGCCAGCCTGCCCGCCGATGATGATCCGGCGCCGATTCGTCATGGAGAGCCGGTCGGTTTGCTCGGCATCGAGTTGCACACCCGTCGGCGCAACCGGCTCAATGGTCATGTCACTAATCTTGAGGCGAGCGGTTTCGACGTGACGGTGGATCAGGCCTTCGGCAACTGCCCGCAGTACATTCAGTTGCGCCAGTTTCAGCGGGTGCCGCTGACTGATCCCGCGTCGCGGCCGGCGCGGCATCTGGATGCGCTGGACGACGCGGGCGCCGCGTTGATCGCCAGCGCCGACACGTTCTTTATCGCCAGTTACGTCGATGTCGATGGCCAGCGATCAGTGGACGTTTCCCACCGTGGCGGTCAGGCCGGTTTCGTACGCGTAGAAGGCAATCGCCTGACCATCCCGGATTTTGCCGGCAACCTGCACTTCAACACCCTCGGCAATCTGCTGCTCAACCCCAAGGCTGGCTTGCTGTTCATCGACTTTTCCACAGGCGATTTGCTGCACCTGAGCGGCCGTACGGAAATCGTCCTCGATGGGCCACAGATCGAGGCTTTCCAGGGGGCCGAACGGCTGTGGACATTTGATGTGGAAAAACTGGTGCGGCGCCCGGCAGCGCTGGCCTTGCGCTGGCGCTTCGATGGCATGTCGCCCACCAGTCTGCTGACCGGCAACTGGGCCGAGGCCGATGCCCGTTTGCAGGCACAGGCGTTGGGTAACCGCTGGCGGCCGCTGCGGGTGGCGAAGATCGAGGCAGAAAGTCGCAACATCCGCTCCATTTACCTGGAGCCGGACGATGGCGCCGGTTTGCCGGTGTTTCTCGCGGGTCAGCATCTACCGCTGCGTTTTACTCTCGATGGCGAGGTGCACATCCGCACTTACAGCCTGTCGAGTGCGCCGTCGGATGGTTTTTACCGGATCAGTGTGAAGCGCGAAGGCCGCGTGTCGAGCCATTTGCATGAGCAGATCCAGGTGGGTGACGTGTTGGAGGCGCGAGCGCCGCAAGGGCATTTCACCGTGGCGCCGCTGGAACGCCGGCCGCTGGTGCTGTTGGCGGCCGGGGTCGGCATTACGCCGCTGCTGTCGATGCTGCGCGAAGTGGTTTATCAAGGTTTGCGCACGCGCAGGATTCGTCCGACGTGGTTGCTGCAGAGTTCGCGCAGCCTGGCCGATCAACCGTTTCGCAAGGAACTGGACCGTTTGTTGGACAGTGCGGGCGATGCGGTGCGGGTTCTGCGTTTGCTCAGTCAGCCGGAAGAAGATGCACACGAAGGTGAAGATTTTGACCTGCACGGGCGCATCGATGACGCGGTGCTGAGGAATCTGCTGGCGGTCGAGGATTACGATCAGATCGACTTTGTTCTGTGTGGCCCCGGCGCTTTCACCCAAGGTCTGTACGACAGCTTGCGCGAACTGGACGTGCGCGATGCACAGATCCACGCCGAGACTTTCGGCCCTTCGACCCTGAAGCGGCGTGCCGATGCGGACGCCATCACGATTGAGCAGCCCCCGGCCGCTACCACCTCCGTGCCCGTGGTGTTCGAACGCTCGGCCAAGGAGGCCCGTTGGCAACCGGACGGTGGCAGTTTGCTGGAGCTGGCGGAAAGTCGCGGATTGCGTCCGGAATTCAGTTGCCGTGGTGGTTCGTGCGGTACCTGCAAGACCCGGTTGGTCAGCGGTGCGGTGAATTATCCACAGCCCCCCGCCGATATCCCGGAAGAGGGACAGGTGCTGATTTGCTGTGCGGTGCCGGCGCAGAGCGAGCAACCGCTGGTGCTGGATCTTTAAACCCGATCCTCCATTCGCCACCGAGGAGACATGTTTCAAGCGAAAGTCAGGCGTAGGACAGCGATTTTTCTTCCAGCAGTTCCTGATAAAGCGCTGTCCACTTGCGGCCCATTTCATCGGCTGTGAATAACTGCCGGTAACGGGCCTGCGCCTTCACTCCCATCTCTGCAGCGCGCAGCGGGTTTTCCCACAGGGTGCGCATCGCCTCGCGAAATGCCTGTGGATGACTTGGCGGCACCACCAGTCCCGTCTCGTTGTGGATATTGATGTAGCTGGTGCCGGTGCCGATCTCGCTGGAGATCATCGGTTTGCCGTACATCGCGCCTTCCAGCAGCGAGATGCCGAACGCTTCGGAGCGCAGGTGCGACGGGAAGACAATCGTGTAGCTCAATTGCAGCAGTGCGACCTTGTCCTCATCCCCAAGGCGTCCGAGGAAATGAATGTTACGCAGCCCCAGCGCTGCTGCCTGGGCGTGCAGTGCCTGCTCCAGCGGCCCGGCGCCGACGATGACCACCGGATAGTCCACATCTTTCATGGCGTCGAGCAGGATGTGCAGGCCTTTGTAATAGCGCATCACCCCGACGAACAGGAAAAACTTATCCCCAAGCTTTTGCCGCCAGTGGTTCATCCGCTCACTGTCCGCCTGTGGATAACCTGCTTTGTTCAAGCCGTAGGGAATCACCCGGGTCTTGTCCTGAAACTGCTGCAGGACATCGCTGGTGTGCAGGTAATTGGGCGAGGCCGCGACAATACGGTCGGCACTGGCGAGGAAGCGGTTCATCAGTGGCCGGTAGAGTTTGAGCAGGTGTTTTTGACGAATGATGTCCGAGTGGTAGGTGACCACGCTGGGTTTCTTGATGGCGCTGGCGAAATGCACCAGGTCCATGAACGGCCACGGGAAGTGGTAATTGACCACGTCCGCCTCGGCGGCCATTTCGCGAAACTGCTTGAACACGCTCCAGGAAAACCCGGTTGAGGCGAACTGGATGTCGAGTTTGGCGCGGTGCACTTCGTGCTGACCCAGTTGCACCACCGGCGGATTCGGGTCGGCGCTGAGCGTCAGCACCTGGCCGTCGACACCGTGTTGGGCACCACTTTCGCACAGTTGGAAGATCACTTGCTCGATGCCGCCGACCGAATCAGGCAGGTACGTCTTGAAAAAATGAAGAACTCGCATTCAACCTCCCATGGCCTGGCGGTAGGCACCGGCCGTAGCCTGTGCACAACGTTCCCAGGAAAAAAGCCGTGACTGCTGTAATCCGGCTTCTCGGCATGCCTGCCAATGTGCTTGATCGTCGATCAGTCGGCTCATCACGTCACGCAAGCCGTCTGCATCGTCAGCTTCAATATAGTTGCCGGCAGCGCCCGCCACTTCCGGCATCGCCGAAGCGCGGGTGACCACCACCGGCGTGCCGCTGGCCATCGCTTCCAGCACAGGAAGGCCGAAGCCTTCGTACCGCGACGGAAAAATCAGCGCCCGGGCGCCGGCCAACAATTGCGCGACTTGTTCATCGGGCAGATAACCGAGCAGGCACACATGCCCGCTGGCCAGTGCCTGACGCAGTTCGTCGCTGAACTGTTCACGCTGCCAGCCGGCCATGCCGACGATCAGCAGCGGAAAACGTTCACGCACGGCGTTCGGCAGCAGGGCATGGGCGCGCAGAGCCAGGCTCAGGTTTTTGCGCGGCTCCAGAGTGCCGACACACAGGAAGTATTCACGCACCTCGACCGCATGGGCCTTGAGCACGGCGTCGAGGGTGTGCGCCTCACGCGGATGGAAACGCTCGCAGACACCCAGCGGCGCCACGATAAAACGCTCGGCCGGCAGCCCGAAATGTTCCTGGGCTTCGTCGGCAATGGCCTGCGAGTCGGTCAGAATCAGCCGCGCTTGCTGTACGCCAGCCGCCAGTCGCCGTTCGATTTCCTTGAGTCGCGCGGGCGGCTGAGTGTCGGGAAAATTCAGGTGCGTCAGGTCGTGTAGCGTGATCACGGTCGGACCGTCGAAGGCCAGGGGCCACAGGCTCGGCTCGTGATACAGGTCGATGCCTTGGGTGCGGCCCTGATCGAAGCGTTTTTGTTCCAGCCAGCGGCGCGCCTGATAAGCCCCGGGAATCTGCCGCAGCAGTGGCGTCAACCGCGAATAGCCGGGCATGGCCGCTTCCGGCAGCGCTGAACTCCAGCCCCAGCCGTGAAACAACGTCACTTCAACATCGGGTTCGTTGCGCAAAGCGTTGACCAGTTCGGCGACGTAATGGCCGATACCGGTGCGCGGCGCCTGGAGAATCCGTGCGTTAAGGGCAATGCGCATGTTGCCTCGCTTGCGCCGCTGGCGCCTGCTGCACATTGCGCACGCTGCGTTCAGCCAGTTGCGCGCTGGCTTCGCGCCAGCCGATCCATTGCCAATCGGCCACGTCGCGGGCGGCGGGGAACTGTCCGCTGCGCTGGAAGGTGTTGATCAGGTCGGCGAGGCTTTGCGGCTCCTGCAGATCGAAGTACGCCATGAACTCGCCGCCTATTTCGCGGAACACCGCAATGTCACTGCCCATCGCCGGCAAGCCGCGCTGCATGGCTTCCACCAGTGGCAGGCCGAAGCCTTCAACGAACGAGGGGAACACCAATGCACTGGCGTGGGCGTAAGCGTGTTCCAGGCTGGTGTCGTTCAGGTCGTTGAACATGAACAGTCGCCGGTTCAACTCGGGATGATTGCGCACCCGGGCGAGCAGGGCGTCGCACTTCCAGCCAATGCGCCCGGCAATGCACAGCCGCGCGGTCGAGCCGGTGGCCCAGGCGCGGTCGAAGGCGTCGAGCAGGTATTCGTGGTTCTTGCGCGGTTCGATGGTGCTGACCATCAAAAACACCGGCTCAGGATTGGCGAACAGCCGTTGCAGGGACGCGGCCACGGTGGCCTTGGCGCTGTGCAGATCCAGTTCGGAACCGAGGTGGAAGTAATCGAACCAGTGTTTGTCGGTGCGTTCTGCACCGATCCGGCGCTGTAGTTCTTCGCGCACTTGATCGCGCACGGTGGCGGAAATTGCCATGTAGCCGTCGGCGGTTCGGGTGATCCAGTCGAACCACTCACTGAAAACCCGCACCAGCCGCGTGTCGTAGAACTGCGGATGGGTCAGGGGGATCAGGTCGTAGATCACCGCAATGATCCCGACGCCCTCGCATTTGAGCCGTTCTACAGCCATGAAAAAATCCGAATGCCAGGACGAATCCAGTAGCACCAGTTGGTCGCCGGTCTGATGCTGCAAGGGTGAACAGCGTTTTGGCAGTTGGGTCCGATTGATCGCCCCGATAAAACGTAACGGCAGGCCAAATACACCGAAGGCCGTCAAGCGATACGAGACATACAGTGAGCGTCGCGCCAGTTTTGCTGTGCATTGGGCGTCGAGTCGTTGATGCCATTGCCCGAACCGATGGGCCATGCGTTCCAGGCGTTCGCCGAAACTGGCCAAGGCGTTGAACAGCGGGGTGTCCAGAGGTGCCAGGTGCTGTACGCGATAGAGTTGGCCGCGCAGCACAATGACTGGCACGCATTCGACGCCCTCGGCACTCGAAGGCAATTGCTTGATGACGTTGCGCACCACCCGCTGGATGCCCGAGTTGACCTTCGGGTGTTTGAACACATGGGTGCATTCCACCAGCAAGCGGGTCATGGCGCGCGCTCGGCAAGTCTGGCTTCGGTATGACGGGTAATCGTGGTTTGGGCGTTGAGCCACGAACAGCCGACGAAATCTTCCTGACGATTGTTGATGACGTGAAATACCAGGCCGTAGTCCCGCCATTCGAAGTTGCGATCCAGATGAGAGTCCAGACGCGACAGGCTCAGCGACACCGAATAGTTGCCCTTGCCCAGGCCCATGATGAACGCAAAGCGGTAGGTGAAGCGTTCGCCGGCACGCAGATCGGTCAGTGCCTTGTCCTGGCGATGGGTGTTGATGCCGTACATCATCTGGCCCAGACGATCCTTGAGGATGAAGCCCAGCACCAACCGCTCAATGTCCTTGCGCACCTCAACCTGGACTTCCAGCACCACCGGTTGACCGACTTCGGCGGCGTCGATGCTGTGATCCTGTTCATCCAGTAAGCGCACGCCAAGAATGGCCGCTTCACCGGTACCTGACACGGTCTGCACTTCGCCGCCGGCGAGCATTTCCTGACGCACGACCTGGCCTTCGCGTTCGGCCATCAACGCGTTGTAATAATCGAGCACCACTTCCGGTTTGTCGTACATGGCCATGCGGCCATCCTTGAGCAGGATCGCCGAGTCGCAGATCGATTGAATGGCTGAGCGATCGTGAGACACGATCAACAGGGTGGTGCCGGCCTTGCGAAAGCTGCGAATGCGCTCGAAGCTCTTGTGCTGGAAGTAGGCGTCACCCACTGACAGCGCTTCGTCGACGATCAGGATGTCCGGTCGGCGGGCGGTGGCGACGCTGAACGCCAGGCGCATCTGCATGCCGCTGGAGTAGGTACGCACCGGGTGGTCGATGGCCTCGCCAATCTCGGCGAAGTACTCGATTTCAGGCATCAGCGCTTCGATTTCTTCAAGCTGCATGCCCAGCAACTGCCCCGCCATGATCGCGTTCTGGCGACCGGTAAAGTCGGCGTGAAAGCCCATGCCCAGTTCCAGCAATGCCGCCACCCGGCCTTCGATTTCGATCTTGCCACCGGTGGGTTGCGTGGTGCCGGTGATCATCTTCAACAAGGTACTTTTGCCGGCACCGTTGGCGCCGACAATGCCCACCGCTTCGCCGGGTGCGATCTCGAATTCGACATCTCGCAGCACCCAGTGCTGATGATGGCGCAGAGGCGAGAACGGAATCAGCCACTCGGCCAGGCGCGCCCAGCGGTTGGGGTATTGCTTGTAGGCCTTGCTCAGGCCGGTCACACGGATATGCCCCATCAGAGTTCATCCACCATTTCGCCGACGCGCTGGCGAAACAGCCGCAGGCCGATGACACACAACAACGCGCCCGCGACGAAAATCGGCAGCAGCGAACTCCAGACCGGCCACTGCCCGTAAAGGAACAGATTCTGATAGCTGGCAATCAGGTTGGTCAGCGGGTTGAGCTGCAACAGATGCTGAACCCATTCCGGAAGGATGCTCATCGGGTACACGATCGGTGTGAGCCAGAACCAGAATTGCAGGCAGATCGCGAAGAGCTGGCCGACATCACGAAAGAACACGTTGAGTACGCCAAGCACCATTCCCAGGCCGGCACAGAACATCATTTGCAGGAGGATCAGCGGCAACAGCGCCAGCAAGGCCATGCCCGGCCAGCGCCCGGAGACCAGCAGAAAGCCCAGAAACAGACCGATGATGATCGCGAAGTTGATCCCGGCATTGATCAGCACGATCACTGGCAGGCAGATCCGCGGGAAGCTGATTTTCTTCAGCAGGTTGGCGTTGTCCAGAAACATGGTCTGGCTGCGCAGGGTGATTTCCGAAAACAGTCCCCACGCCAGCAGCCCGGCGCAGAGGTAGACGCTGTAGGCCATGCTGTCGTCCACACCCGGCAGTCGCGCGCGCATGATGTGGGAAAAGATCACGGTGTAGACGACGATCATCGACAACGGGTTGAAGATCGGCCACAACGCACCGAACAGCGAATTGCGATAGCGCGCTTGAAACTCTCGCTTGACGCTACCGAGGATGAATCCGCGGTAGCTGTGCAGCGAGCGGTACAGGGAAAACAGCATTCAAACCGTCCTGCCGTAGTGGTCTTCGAAGCGAACGATGTCGTCCTCTCCCAGGTATTCGCCGCTTTGCACTTCGATGATCACCAGGTCGATCACCCCGGGATTTTCCAGGCGATGGCGGTGGCCGGCGGCAATGAACGTCGATTCGTTCTTGGCCACCAGCGTCGTGCCGGAGCCATTATTGGTGACCTTGGCCATGCCTTCGACCACCACCCAGTGCTCGTTGCGGTGATGGTGCATTTGCAGGGACAGCTTGCCGCCGGGTTTGACCACGATGCGTTTGATCTTGAAGCGCGGGCCTTCCTCAAGGACGGTGTAGGTGCCCCACGGACGGCTGACCGTACGGTGCAGGCGATAGGCTTCGTGGGATTTGTCCTTGAGCTGCTTGGCGACGCGCCGCACATCCTGTGCACGGTCGGCGTGGGCGATCAGCACGGCATCGGCGGTGTCGACCACAATAAGGTTATCCACCCCCACGGCGGCGACCAGTCGGCCCTCGCTCTGGACGAAGTTGTTGTGGCTGTCGATGAAGATTGCTTCGCCGCTGGCGCGGTTGTTGTCGGCATCGGCCGGGACCAGCGCCGCGACGGCGCCCCACGAACCGATGTCGCTCCAGTCGAAACCGGCAGGCACGACCACGACTTTTTCCGAGCGCTCCATCAACGCGTAGTCGATGGAGATGTCGGTGATTTCAGCGAACAGCGCAGGCGACAGTTCCTGTTGCAGGCAGCCGACGGTCTCCACCGGGACGCTGGCGGCCATGCAGGCGCGGGTCTGCTCCAGCAGTTGCGGCGCGTGCAGTTGCAGCTCGGCGATCACCGCAGCGGTGGTGAAGCAGAACATGCCGGAGTTCCACAGGAAGTTGCCGCTCTCCAGGTAATGCGTAGCGGTTTGCAGGTCGGGTTTTTCCACGAAGCGCTGCACTTTGGCCGCGCCTTTGGCGTCCAGTGGCGCACCGGTTTCGATATAGCCGAAGCCGGTTTCCGGTGCGGTCGGCAGCACGCCGAAGGTCACCAGGTAACCGTCCTTCGCCAGATTCACCGCGTGCTCGACGGCCGTCTTGAGCGCGTCCTGATTGACGATCAAATGGTCGGCCGGCATTACCACCATGATCGCCTCGTCGCCATGCAACGCTTGCAGCGACAGGGCGGCGGCTGCGATGGCCGGGGCCGTGTTGCGTCCGGTCGGCTCCAGCAGAAAGTGCCCGCGATGGCGCGACACGTGGGCGGCGCCATAGTGGTCTTTGCTCTGGAAGTAGTACTCGCGGTTGGTCACCGTGACGATGTCACCCCAGCCGTCCAGCAACGCCGCTGCACGCTGATAGGTCTTGCCCAGCAGCGACTGGCCGTCGGGCAGGGTCATGAACGGCTTGGGATGGCCCTCGCGGGACACCGGCCACAAACGGGTACCGGCACCGCCGGACAGAATCACGGGGATCAGCATGGCCTACTCCTTGGCGACGCGTTTCATGTCCGTATCCATCATCATGCGGATCAGGGTGTCCAGATCGGTTTTCGGCTTCCAGCCCAGCACGCGCTGAGCCTTGGCCGGGTTGCCGAGCAGCACTTCGACTTCGGCCGGGCGGAAAAACGCCGGGTCGATCTTCACGTAATCGCGGTAGTTGAGGCCAACGTGATCGAAGGCGATGCGGCACATTTCACGCACCGTGGTGGTGACACCGGTGGCGACCACGAAATCGTCAGGCTTGTCCTGTTGCAGCATCAGCCACATGGCCTCGACGTAGTCGCCGGCAAACCCCCAGTCGCGTTTGGCGTCGATGTTGCCCAGCGCCAGCGCCTGCTGTTTGCCCTGCTTGATGCGGGCGGCAGCGTCAGTGACCTTGCGGGTAACAAACTCGATGCCGCGCAGCGGTGATTCGTGGTTGAAGAGGATGCCGCTGCTGGCGTGCAGATTGAAACTTTCGCGGTAGTTGACGGTGATCCAGTGGCCATACAGTTTGGCCACGCCGTAAGGACTGCGCGGGTAGAACGGCGTGTTCTCGTCCTGCTGTTCAGCCTGGATCAGCCCGAACATTTCGCTGGTCGATGCCTGATAGAAGCGGGTGTGCGGGCTGAACTGGCGGATCGCTTCGAGCAGATGCGTGACGCCGAGGCCATCGACAATGCCGGTGGTCACCGGTTGATCCCAGGAGGCCGCGACAAAACTCTGTGCGGCGAGGTTGTAGATTTCGTCTGGCGCCGATTTGATAACCGCACGCTGCACCGAGCAGGCATCGGCCATGTCACCGTCCAGATAGACGATGTCGGCTTCGACGCCCATCTCGCGCAAGCGCCAGCGCGAATCGCTGCTGCGGCGCGCCACGAAGCCGTAAACCTTGTAGCCCTTGTCGAGCAGCAACTTGGCCAGATACGCGCCGTCCTGTCCGGTGATCCCTGTGATCAATGCACTTTTTGTCATTCTTGTCGTACTCGCGTCTCCCAGTCGGACAGGATCGCCCGCAGGGATTGTTGTGTTGTGATGACTGGCGACCATCCGGTGGTTTTGGCCAGTTTTGCGTGGCTGCCGCAAACGCGGCGCTGATCGGCGCGACGCATGCGCGCCGGGTCCTGAACCAGTTGCATCTGGACTTCGGCCAGATCGCCCAACTGTTCGATGAGGCTGCGAATGCTTTGCTCGCGCCCTGAGCAGATGTTGTAAACCTGCCCCGGCTGGCCTTTTTCCAGCAGGGCGAAATAGGCCGATACGACGTCGCCGACATCAAGGAAATCACGCGTCACGTCGATATCGCCGACTTCCAGTTGCGGGGCTTGCAGGCCTTGTTTGATGCGATTGATCTGGCGTGCAGCGCTGGCGATGACGAAGCTGTCTTTCTGCCCGGTGCCGATGTGGTTGAACGGGCGCGCCACCAGCACCGGCCAGTGTTCGCTCAAGCCCCATTGCAGGCTGAGGAACTCCGCCGAGAGTTTGCTCACGGCGTAAGGGTTGCGCGGGCAGGGGGTGTGTTGCTCGGTAATCGGCAGATCGCTTTCGCCCACCTGGCCGTAGACGTCGCCGGAACTGACATACAGAAAAGTGCCTGCGAAGCCACGAGCCTTGAGCGCCTGCAGCAGGTTGAGGGTGCCGAAAACATTGATTTCGAGGGTGCGGGCCGGATCGCGGAACGCTTCGGGGACGAAGGTCTGGCCGGCCAGATGAATCACCGCATCGGGCATTTGCGGCCACAGGTCGACAAGGCTGTTCGCATTCGTGAGGTCGTAGGGCGATGCGGCAGGCAGCAGCTCCCACGATGAATCGGGCAAAGCCAGACGTGACTGAATATGTTGTCCCACGAATCCACTGAGACCCGTGATGAACAGACGCTTTTTCAAACAGCGACCCCTTGGTCTTGAACTTGCGCCACTTTCCTACAGGCTTTGTTGGAAGGTCTGTCAGACCGGAGGAAAAACCGGGAAGACTACAGGCGAAGTCTGTTGTTGTAGTTGTTTGGCACCAATCTGTGCCAATTGAGCAGCAATTTCAACTGGCCAAACCGTGACCGGTCAGTTCTCGTTAGCGTAGCTGGATTTATTCTCGCCGGGCGGTTCCCGGACCCGCGATGGATGTGTTTAGAATGCCCCTCGTCGCCATCTCCCAAGGTTCGCCAGAGGGGTGTGCAACTGAGTGAAACCGACCACTAAAACAAGAACGAAGACGTGCTGGATGACGAAGGACAAGTCTCGGTGATGCCGACTTGATCCAACGCCTGGTCGTCATAGCATGAAGCGGCCAGGACGGCAGTTTCATCGTGGGATGCCATGAATTTCATTCTCTACTCGGACGTCAACGACAGCTCCATCAGCCAGAGCCTCGGGCGTCCTGAATACAGCTACTACTTCGTGCTCAAGGCTTATCGCCCGGTGCTGGAAAGCCTTGGGCGCGTGCATGTGGTGTCGTCCACTGCCGACGTCGATGCGCTTTATCGGCAACGGCTCGCCGCCGGCGAAGACAGCGTTTTCCTGTCATTCACCCCGCCACAGAAAACCCCGGTCGATCTGCAATGCCCGACGATTTGCGTGGTCGCGTGGGAGTTCGATTCGATCCCCGATGAGTCGTGGGACAACGATCCGCGACAGGACTGGACGCAGATGCTCGCTCGTCAGGGGCGGGTCATCACCCTGTCGAGCCATACTGCCCGGGCCATTCGCCGGGCCATGGGCGAAAACTTTCCGGTGTTGGTGTTGCCGACACCGCTGTGGGAGCAGTACGCGCAGGTTCGTCAGCAGCATGTCCCTGTGCCAGTCAATCCGGGTGCAACGCTGGCGATCAAGGGCTGCATTTTCGATACGCGCACACTCGAACTGTCTGCCGATGCGTTGATCCCCAAACCACTGACGCCTGAGGAGCAAGCCGCGCTTGAAGCCGCCCGCCCGCCACCGCTGACCTTCAAGCGGCGCTTGGTCATCGCCCGGCATTACCTGCGGCTGTGGGCGCTAGACCAGGGGCGCGAGCAAGCAGAGCCGGTGCCTCGGGTGAAGTTTCTGCACAACTGGTATTGGGAAGGCATTCGCGACCTGGTCTCGGACAACCTTCACGGCTGGCTCGAACAGCGCTTTGCGGTGGTCTGCGGCCCGCAAGCGGTGCCCGTGGATGAACCGCTGCCGGTGGATTTGCCGGACACCACATCAGTGGTCCAGACCCATGTCGACGGTGTGGTCTACGTCAGCGTGTTCAACCCCAAGGATGGTCGCAAGAACTGGCATCATCTGGTCACCGCGTTCTGCTGGGCCTTTCGCCAAACGAGCGACGCGACACTGGTGTTGAAGATCACCCAGAACGATCTGGCGTCCTACTACAACGAGTTGATGACGTTGCTCGCCCAGCTCACGCCGTTCGCCTGCCGGGTGGTAGTGATGCACGGCTATCTGGACGATGCGCAGTACGCCGGGCTCTACAAGGCTGCCAGTTTTTACGTCAACGCCTCACGCTGCGAAGGCTTGTGCCTGCCATTGATGGAGTTCATGTCCAGCGGCAAACCGGTGATCGCACCGGATCATACGGCCATGGAAGACTACATCGATGACGCGGTAGCGTTTGTGGTCAAGTCCAGCGAAGAGCTGACCATCTGGCCACAGGACACGCGCATCATTTACCGCACTCTGCGTTACCGCCCTGATTGGGGATCGCTGAAAAACGCTTACGAACAGAGCTACCGGATGGCCAAGACACAGCCGCAGGATTATCAGCGCATGTCTGCTGCTGCAGTGCAACGCATGCACGATTACTGTGCCTTCGCCCCGGTGCAAAAACGCATGGCGGATTTTTTCGGGCCGGTAGCGCCAGTCGCCGATGCTGCGACAGTGACGGATAACGCCTCATGCTGATCATCATTCATTCGGAAACCAACCAGCACACCATCGCGCAAAATCTCGGGCGTTCGGAGTACAGCTATTACTTCGTGCTCAAGGAATACCGTCCGGTGCTTGAACGGCTTGGACGGGTGGTGGAGGTTGCCGATCCGCCGCGTGAAGTCGACGCGCTCTATCGCGAGTGCCTGGGCCGTGGCGAACCTTGCGTGTTCCTGTCGTTTTCCCCGCCCCACCGCACGCCGGTGCAACTGGCCTGTCCGACCCTGCCGGTGTTTGCCTGGGAGTTCAGCACCATCCCCAACGAAGCGTTTGCCGATGAACCGCGCAACGACTGGCGTACCGTGCTGCACGCCTGCGGGGCGGCGATCACTCACTCCAGTTATACGGTCAACGCAGTGCGCGAGGCGATGGGCGCGGCTTACCCTATCGTCGCGGTGCCGGCGCCAGTCTGGGATCGTTTCGCGGCGCGGGGTACGCCGTTGCAGCGGCATCCCGAGGGGCAATCGTTTCGCTTGAAGATCAAAGGTCTGGTGGTCGACAGCCGCGTACTTGATCTGAATGCGTTCGGGCCCAAACCTTTGCGCCGCGGCAAAGGCATTGATTTTGCCGCGCCGGTTACCGAGCAGGAGCTGGTGCTCGACGGTGTGGTGTATACCTCGGTGTTCAATCCAGGCGATGGCCGAAAGAACTGGGAAGACATGCTCAGCGCTTTCTGCGTGAGTTTTCGCGACGTCGACGACGCCACGCTGGTGCTCAAACTCACCCACCACGATGCCAAAGAAGCACTCAGCGACATCCTCCATCACCTGTACAAAAATCAGTCTTATCGCTGCCGCATCGTGCTGATCTACGGTTACCTTGCCGATCCCGATTACGAGCGACTGGTGCAGGCGACCCGCTATGTCGTGAATACCTCCTACGGCGAAGGCCAGTGCCTGCCGCTGATGGAGTTCATGTCGTGTGGCAAACCGGCGGTGGCCCCGCGTACCACGGCGATGATCGATTACCTGAGTGCCGATAATGCGTTCCTGATCGAATCCACCGACGAACTCACGGCCTGGCCTCACGATCCGCGCAAGGCGTTCCGCACGCTGCGTTACGTGACTAACTGGGCGTCACTGTGCCAAGCCTATAAAGCCAGTTATGACGTGGCGAAAAACGATCCGGCACGCTATGCACAGATGTCGGCGCAAGCTGTCAGCAGCCTGCAAGGGTTTTGCAGTCAGGCGGTGGCCGAGCAGCGTTTGCAGGTCTTTCTTGCGCAGTTGTTTGAGCGCTGCGCTGGCGTCGCGCAAGCTCCTGAATCATGAACAGCAAACGGATCATGGACATTGAGGTCCTGCGCGCCATCGCCGTGCTCGGGGTGCTGTTTCATCACTTACAGGGCAGCCTGTTCACTGATCCGGTGCCGTTGCTGGAAAAAATCCATGGCTGGGCGCAACCGTGGTGGGGCGTCGATCTCTTTTTTGCCATCTCCGGATTCGTCATAGCCCGTAGCCTGATTCCGGCGCTGCGGGTCTGCACGACCCGTCAGGAATACTGGGTACAGACACGGAATTTCTGGCTGCGCCGTGCCTTTCGCTTATTGCCTTCAGCCTGGCTGTGGCTGGCACTGATGCTGCTGGCGTGCGTTCTTCTCAATCGCTCGGGGGCGTTCGGTACGCTGTACGCCAACCTGCAAGCGACGCTGGCTGGGGTGCTGCAATACGCCAACTTGCGCTTTGCCGACAGCTTCTTTCATTACGAATACGGCAGCAGTTTCGTCTACTGGAGCCTGTCGCTGGAGGAGCAGTTCTACTTGCTGTTCCCGCTGCTGATTGTGCTCTGTCGTCAACATCTGGTGTGGGCATTGCTGACGCTGGTCGCCGTGCAGCTTTTCACGCTGCGCACCCCGCTGCTGATGGTGGTGCGTACCGACGCCCTGGCCTTGGGCGTCTTGTTGGCGATGTGGAGCGCACAGCCGAGTTATCAGCGCTGGGAACCGACATTTCTGCGCAAGCCCTGGGCGGGAATTTGCGCGCTGCTGGTAATCAGTTTGTTGCTGAGCTTCATGGCCACCGACCGCTTCACGTTTGCCAATTACCGCATCGGTTCGATCGCTGTGCTCGGCGCGCTGCTGGTGTGGATAGCCTCGTACAACCGTGATTACCTGATGCCTGTCGGGGGCGTGCAGCGCTCTCTGGCATGGGTCGGCAGCCGTTCCTACGGGATCTATCTGATCCATATTCCGGCCTATCAACTGGTGCGTGAGCTGATCTTCCGTTTGCAGAGCGCTGGCCTGCCGAGTCCCGCGGGACACCCGGTCATCACGCTGTTGCTGGCGTTCGGCCTGATCGCGCTGCTCAGTGAACTCAATTACCGTTTCATTGAAATGCCCATGCGCAACCGTGGCGCCGCGTTCGTCAAACGCCTCGGTACCTCGCGAACCGCCGTCTCATCCACTGGAGCCACCTCATGCTGAGCCTTTTCAAGAAACTGACGGCGTCGACGCCTGCACCGGCCCCTGTTGCGGCCGCCGAGAAGACCGACCCGTACATGCTCGGCCTGCACGATGCAATGCTCAGCGGCTGGTTCAATCAGGAAACCGGCGAGCTGTTCAAGGGCTTTGCGGTGACGGCCGATGACACGCTGTTGGACGTCGGTTGTGGTGACGGCGGCAACGTGCATTTCTGTGGCATGCGCGGGGCGAAGATCATCATCGCCGACATTGACGGCGCCAAGGTCGAGGCCACCCGTCAGCGCCTGAGCGACACCCCGGCACGCGACATCGAATGCCACGTCACCGACTGCAACCCGCTACCGATTGCCGACGCTACGGCAACCCGCGTGGTGTCGACTGAAGTCATCGAGCACGTCGACGACCCTGCGCAGTTTCTTGCGGAGCTGGTGCGCGTCGGCAAGCCGGGCGCGCTGTACCTGTTGAGCGTGCCGCACCCAAGCTCCGAAGACCTGCAAAAAGACATCGCCGCCGCAGAGTATTTCCAGAAGCCCAATCACATCCGCATCATCAGCGAAGCGCAATTCAAGGCGATGGTCAGCGAGGCGGGGCTGGAAGTCATCAGCCACAGCCAGTACGGCTTTTACTGGTCGATGTGGATGTTGTTGTTCTGGGAGGCCAAAGTCGACTTCGGTAACCCGGATCATCCGTTGCTCAACCACTGGGCCGACACCTGGCAAGCGGTGCTGGACTCGCCACGAGGGGCACAAATCAAGCAGGCACTGGATGCGGTGGTGGCCAAAAGTCAGGTGATCATTGCCCGCAAGCCTTGAACCTTTTGACGCAGGGTTTTGTGTAACCTTGCAGCCTTGAGTTGTCAGGGATTGAGCAAGGTATGCGGTTTATTGTGGTTATGGTTGCACTGATCTTGCTGTCCGCTTGCGAACAGCAGGACACGCCGCCGCTCGATCAACAACTCTACGTCTGGCAACGCCAGTGGACGCCGGCCCATGAGGCGGCGTTGCGCGAGAGCCGAGGTGATTTTTCCACCCTGCGGGTGCTGGCGCTGCAAGCGTTCCCGAACGCCGGATGGAGCCGGGCACGTATTGATCCTGCGTTGCTGAAGAGCGATGGGCGCGCGTTGATCGCGGTGATTCGTCTCGACGGCCAACTCAAGGGGCTGGATCAACAGCAGGTTACGGCGCAGATCCTTCAACTGGTCAATGATTGGCAGGCGTTGGGCCTGACCCTCAGTGGCGTGGAGATCGACCACGATGCCGGGAATGCGCGGCTGCCAGCCTACGCGCAATTTCTCAGTCATCTGCGTTCGGCACTGCCGGCGTCTTTACCCCTGAGCATGACCGCGCTGCCGGCGTGGCTCGACAGTGCACAACTGCCGACATTGCTGGCCTCGGTCGACAGCAGCGTATTGCAAGTGCATGCCGTCAGTGACCCGCGCCGCGGTCTGTTCGACGCTGAGCAGGCGCAGCGTTGGGCCCAAGCCTGGGGCAACGTCTCTGAAAAGCCGTTCTATCTGGCGCTGCCGGCCTATGGGGTGGCGCTGTTGCCGGATGCCGGTGGCGCGCCAGTGGTGGAAAGCGAAGTGCCGCTTGAGCGCGGCGGTCAGCGCCGCGAATTGCTTGCCGATCCCGTGCCATTGAGCCGACTCGCCAAGCAATTGCGTGAGGCCCCACCTGCGCATCTGGCTGGGCTGATCTGGTTTCGCTTGCCGCTGGCCAACGACCGCCGCGCCTGGAGCTTGACCACGCTGCGCGCCGTTGCCCGGGGTGATGCGCTGCACAGCCAACTCAGCTTGAGCCTCAGCGAACAGAATGGCCTTTACGACATCAGCCTCGCCAATGTCGGCAACCTCGACAGCGCCTGGCCCGCCCGCATCACCCTTAAAGCCCGGGACTGCGAAGGCGCCGATGCGCTCGCCGGATACTCGTTGCAACAAAGTCGTGATCTGCTTACCTTCACCCGCTTGCGCGCCGGCCGCTTGCCTGCGGACGGGCAGCGCGCCATCGGTTGGGCGCGTTGCGCAATTATTGATCAAGGAGGTTCGCATGTTGACCCGTAACTGGCCCCGCCATCTGCTCTGCCTGAGCCTCAGCCTGCCGCTGGGTTCGGCGCTGGCCTGCGGCCCGGACTTCCCCATGCGCCTGCTCGACAATCGTGGGCAGACGCTGGCGGAACTGCCTGAAGGCAACTTCAACTTTGAGGTCAGCCGCCTCGGCAAAACCATCGCCGGGCTGAAAAACGTCACCGCCGCCACACACAATCCCAATGATCTGTACGGTGAAGCGAGCGAGCCAAATGAGGCACGCGATAAAGCCGAACAGGCCGGCTTGAGCGCCGAACAGCAAACGCTGGTCAAGCAACTGCGTGGTCTGACCGATGCGCGTCAGGTTGAGGTGCAGGGCGCCAGCCTGCCGGCGGAAGTGCGTTTGTACGTGGCGGGCGCGGTGGCATTTGCCACGGGCGATCATCAACGGGCGGTCGACTATTTTGGCAAGTTGCTGGCGCTGCCGGCCGATCAACGTCCCTTGCGCAGCACGTGGGCCGCGTACTCCTTGGGGCGCACCTGGTTTGCCATGAGCCGCGAGGTGGACGACGCAGATCAGGCGCTTGAGCAATCGCGCCAAGCGTTCCGTCAAACCCGGCAGATGAGCATCGACGGCTTCAGTGACCCGCTGGAACTGGGCGTTGCCAGCCTTGGTGAAGAGGCGCGGGTGTTGCGCACCGCTGGCGATTGGAGTGGCGCCATCGAACTGTACGAAGCGCAAAACCTGCACGGTTCCGCCGTGGGTTACACCTCGCTGAAACAGGTGATGAATGAACTGGCCGAGTTGCCCGAAGCCGAGTTGGCGAAGCTGCTGCAACGCAAAGCGGTGCAACAACTGGTTACGGCGTCGTTGATCAGTCGCGTCGGCTGGTCATTTGATGAGCAACCACCGAACGAGAAAAAACTCATCAAACTGCTGCAGAACAGCACGCGTGGCAGCCTGGAAAACGCCGACCGGCTGGCGGCGCTGAATTATCAACAGGGTGATTACGCCAGCGCCAAGGCCTTCCTCGAGAACGCGGGCGATGGCGGACTGGCCTGGTGGTTACGGGCAAAACTGGCGGTACGTGATGGCGATAAAAACGCTGCCGCCGCGGCCTACGCCAAAGCGGCGCAGGCCTTTCCGCAGAGCGAAGACTGGGGTTATCGACGCACGCCGGACTGGGCGTATGAAAGTGTGCAGCCCAAATGCCGGGTCGAGGGCGAGAGTGCGATTCTGGCGTTGCAACGGGGCGAATACCTGCAAGCCTTTGTGCAGTTGTATCGCAGCAATGACCTCTATTGGTTTGATGCCGCGACGGTCGCTGAGCGTGTGCTGACGGTCGATGAACTCAAACAGTATGTCGATGACAACGTACCGGCCCCGCCGGCGCTGACCCAGCAGGAACGTGACAACTATGTGCCGCTGCCGGTTGCTGCACGCCTGCGCGATCTGCTCGGTCGACGTTTGCTGCGCGAAGGCCATTACGCGCAGGCGGTCGGGTATTTCGACAGTGCCGATCTGCAGAACAAGGCCCGGCTCTACGGCGAGCAACGAATGAAGGCTGATGCCGCGTGGTGGCCGACCCAGCGCGCCAGTGCGCTGTACAACGCAGCGTGGACGGCCCGCGAGTGGGGCATGGATATCCTCGGTTACGAGATGGCCCCGGACTACGCCACGTTCGGTGGCAACTACAGCCTGGAGACGGCCGAACTTACAGTCGGTCCTCTGGTAAGTGACGCCGAATTGCAACGTCAGAAAGCCAGTGAAGCGCAGCCGGATCAGCGTTATCACTACCGTTTCGTCGCCACCGAACTGGCCCGCAAAGCCGCCGATAATCTGCCGCACACCAGTCAGGCGTTTGCTGCCGTGCTGTGCAACGCCGCCGGTTGGAACAGCAGCCCAAAGGATCAGAGCGCGCTGTATCAGCGTTATGTGAAGGAAGGGCCGTACGTGCCGTGGGCTGTGGATTTCGGCAATCAATGTCCATACCCGGACTTCGAGAACGCCGATAAGCGTTACGTTACCCAGGTGACTGATGCCGTGCGCGACACCTTGCGGCCGTACAAGTGGCCGGTGCAGATCGGTGCGATTGTGTTGGGTGTCGGCGCCGCGTTATTGCTGATCACCCGGCGCCAGCGCAAGGTGCGCAAAGGCTAAGCCTGCTGGATAAACGCCAGGCGCACGGCGAAGCCGATCAACAGGCCGCCGAACAGCCATTGCTGCACGCGTTGAGCCGTTGGACTGTGTTGCAGCCAACGGCCCAGTGCGGCGCCGGTCAGGGCGTAGGCGCTGTCGAACAGCAAGCCTGCGCCGACCAGCATCGCGCCGAGCAGGGCGAATTGGCCCAGTACCGGTGCGCCGTCGGCGACGATGAATTGCGGCAACAACACTGAGCAGAACAGCAACGCCTTGGGGTTGAGCAGATTGGTCAGCAGGCCGCGCCGTATCGCTTCACGCCATTGCCCGCGAGTCTCGGCAATGTCGCTGGGATTCAGGTTCGGCACCAGCGTGCTGCGCAGGCATTGAATGCCGATCCACAACAGATACGCCGCCCCGGCCAGCCGTACCACTTCGAACGTCCATGGCGCAGCCTTGAACAGCGCCGCCAGCCCCAGCGCCGCCAACGCCACATGACAGCTTCGGGCAATCGCCAGGCCTATCGCGGTGGCCAGTGCCGCGCCACGTCCCTGACGGGCGCCGGTCTGCAGCAACAGGATCATGTCCGGGCCGGGCAACAAATAGACCACCGCCAATGCCAGGAAAAACAGCCAGAGACTTGCCACGCTACACCCCTTTGATTGGCGATTCGGTGACGCCAGTCTAGGGCCAAAGGGTGGGGCAGGTGCTTGCGTAGTCAGCTTCAAATGCGCTTGGAATTGGCATAACCTGCTGGCTTTAAGCGACATGACTATCGGAATCTGCCAAACATGAAACTTGACGCCTTTGATCGCAAGATTCTCGCCGCTCTGCAAAGGGACGGACGCCTGAGCAATGTCGAACTGGCGGAAGAGATCGGCCTCTCGGCATCGCCGTGCTTGCGTCGGGTGCGGATGCTGGAAGAGGCGGGAGTGATTCGCGGCTATCAGGCCAATCTCGATCGCGATGAGGTGGGGTTGGGGCTGACGGTGTTTGTCGGGGTCAAGGTCGAGCGACACAACGAGGAACAGGCCGAGGCGTTTTACCAGGCGGTCACGGCATTGCCCGAGGTGATTTCGGCGTTTCTGGTGTCAGGCGAGTCGGATTTTCTGCTGCAGGTCGTGGTGCCGGATCTGCGGGCGTATGACCGCTTTCTCACGGGGTGTCTGTTGAAGTTGCCGGGGGTGAGCGACATTCGCAGCAACTTCGCGATTCACACCGTGAAGACGCCGGGGGCGCTGCCGTTGGGGCATCTTGCGCTCTAGACCGAGTGGCTCGTTTGGCGAGCAAACTGTAGGGGTTCAGTTTTTTAAACCACAGATTGCTTAATCGTGCAGTTCTACATGATTGAGGGCCCGCCCCCACAGAGGATTGCATTCCCAGGGTGGGAGCGGGCTTGCTCGCGAAGGCGATGGTCCTGCCAGCGCTTACATCTGCGTCGCCATCCCCTGCACATTCATCGCCGCCTGACGCAGCGCCTCGGACCGGGTCGGGTGTGGGTGGCAGGTCAGGGCAATGTCCTCGGCCGATGCGCTGAACTCCATCGCCACACAAAACTCGCCAATCATTTCACTCACGCTCGGGCCGACCAGATGCACGCCGAGCACTTCATCCGTGCGCTCGTCGGCGAGGACTTTGGCAAAACCGTCGGTCTCGTGATTGATCTTCGCCCGGCTATTGGCGGTGAACGGAAACTTGCCGACCTTGTAGGCGCGGCCTTCAGCCTTGAGCTGTTCTTCGGTCTTGCCGATGCTGGCCAGTTCCGGTTTGGTGTAGATCACGTTAGGGATCAGATCGTAATTGACCTCACCGGCCTTGCCGTGAATCTGCTCGACGCAGGCCATCGCCTCGTCTTCTGCCTTGTGCGCGAGCATCGGGCCTGAGGTCACGTCGCCGATCACCCACACGCCGGGCGCTTCGGTGCGGTGCTGCTTGTTGGCCAGCATGCCGCGCTTGTCGGTGCTCAAACCGACGTTCTCCAGGCCCAGGCCTTGGGTGTAGGGCCGGCGACCAATCGCCACCAGGACGTAATCGGCTTCCAGTAACTCAGCGGTGCCACCGGCCGCTGGCTCGACACTGAGTTGAACACCGTTGGCCGATGAAGTGGCGCTGGTGACTTTCGAACTCAATCTGAACGCGATGCCTTGTTTGCTCAGCGAACGCTGCAGGGTTTTGCCAGCCTCAGCATCGACACCGGGGCAGATGCGGTCGAGGAATTCGACCACGGTGACTTGGGCGCCGAGACGCCGCCACACCGAACCGAGCTCGAGACCGATCACGCCGGCGCCAATTACCACCAGATGCTTGGGCACTTCGCTCAGGGACAACGCACCGGTGGAATCGAGGATGCGTTTGTTATCGATGTCGACACCCGGCAGGGGAGTGGGCTCTGAGCCGGTAGCGATGATGATGTCCTTGGCGGTCAGCTCGATCGTGCTGCCCTGATCGCCTGTCACCGTGACTTTGCCCGGGCCGTCGATGTGGCCCCAGCCTTTGATCCAGTCGACCTTGTTCTTGCGAAACAGAAACTCGATGCCTTTGGTCAGGCCGGTCACGCTTTCGTCTTTCTGCTTCATCATCTGTGCGAGGTTCAGCGTCGGTTTGACCTCGATCCCGAGATTGGCGAACTCCGCGCCCATCGCCGCGTCGTACAGCTCGGAGGCATGCAGCAAGGCTTTGGATGGCATGCAGCCGACGTTCAGGCAGGTGCCGCCGAGGGTCGCCCGGCCTTCAACGCAGGCAGCCTTGAGGCCCAATTGCCCAGCGCGGATGGCCGCGTTATAACCGCCGGGACCGCCGCCCAGAATCACCACGTCATAGTTGCTCATGCGCTTGCTCCTCATTGATGGATGCGGATGGCTAAAGGTAGTTCTCGAATAAAATTACGGGCGTAATATGTGCGTTTCCGGGTATTTCGGTCAAGGCTTCAGGCAAGCGACAGGTTGAGCGTTTTTGAATAAACGTGATTGTGTACGAATATTTCACGCTTTTCGTTATATCGTAACGATATGAAGAGTGAACCAGTGATTTTGGGGTGATATGCAAGTCGATCTGGAGATTGATGGCACGCAAGTGACCGGATTGCCACGCTTTCAGCAGGCGGCCATACAAGGTCGACGATTGCGCAGGGTGGCGATCGGTCTCGGCGCCGTGGCTGGGGTGGGTTGGCTTCTGGCGTTTTTTGTCGCGCTGTTTGCGCCGCAATCGGTGTGGCTGCCGCTGTTGGTGAGTCAAAGCGCGGCGTTGCTGGTGCTGGTTGCCGGGCTGCAATCGGCCTGGTGGGTGACGCAATGGCGCGAGCGGGTGATCAATCCGGTGGCGCCAACGGCGCTTGCTGATGAAGTGCCGCCTGGGCCCAATGGCTGGTACGAACGATTGTTGGATCGCCTGAGTCAGCGCGGTTTGCACCTGCTAGGCCAGATCGGCGCAGCGACTTTGTGGCTGGGCGGCTGGGCGCTCTTGGTGATGCTCAGCATCGAGCAGGTGTGGAACCTCGCACTTGCACCGGCGGCGGTTGGATTGTCTGCCACGGTCGGTGCGGCATTGGCGTTGCTGCTGGCGTTCGGTTTGCTGGTGATGGAGCGGCAACTGGCGCAGGAAAATCCTGCCCAATGGCCTGAAGCAGGATCGCTGGCACAACTGACCCGCGTGGCGATCATCAGTCTGGTACTCGGCGCGCTGTGTTTGTTGTTCGCCAGTGAGCAGGCGGTGTGGCCAATTCGTTTGGCAGTTGTGGTGGGTATCTTGCCGGCAATGGTAGCGATCGAGTTGCTATTGCGCGCCGTATTGTCGGTGTTCAGTCCCCGTCGTGAACAGCTTGAGCCGACACTGCTTGCCCGCAGTTTTGTCGCCGACATGCTGCGCTGGCCGCCACAGCCGTTGCTCGCGTTGCAGCATGAATTGCACAACCGTTTCGGTATCGATCTGCGTCAGATCTGGGCGTTCAGTTACATGCGCCGGGCGTTTTTGCCAGTGTTGGCGTTGGTGGTGGCGGTGGGCTGGTTATTGACCGGCCTCCACGAAATTCCACTGCAAGGCCGGGGCATCTACGAGCGTTTCGGTAAACCGGTGCAGGTCTTCGGCCCCGGTTTGCACGCGGGTTTGCCGTGGCCGTTGGGGCGCGTGTTGAGCGTTGAAAACGGTGTGGTACATGAATTGGCAACCAGTGTCGGTGAGAACCCGGCACCGGCTCAACTCGACCCTGCTGAAGGGCCGGCGCCGATGACGGCCAACCGTTTGTGGGACGCCAGCCATGTCAACGACAAGTCCCAGGTCATTGCCAGCCGCCGTGGCGAGCAGCAGAGCTTTCAGATCGTCAACATGGACGTGCGTTTCATCTATCGCATTGGTCTGAGCGATCAGGCAGCGCTCGCCGCCACCTACAACAGCGCCGATGTGCCTACGTTGATTCGTAGCACCGCCAGCCGGATTCTGGTGCACGACTTCGCCTCGCGAACCCTCGACGGTTTGCTCGGTGAGGACAGGGCAGGGCTGGCCGAAGAGATCGGTCGTGCCGTGCAAGGTGACCTGCAGAAACTCGACAGCGGTGTGGAGATTCTCGCCACGGTGGTCGAGGCCATTCATCCGCCGGCCGGTGCCGCCAATGCCTATCACAGTGTGCAGGCCGCGCAGATCGGTGCGCAGGCGCTGATCTCCCGTGAGCGTGGCGCTGCGGCAGAGGCGAGCAATCAGGCGCAGTTGCAGGCCAGCCTTGCTCGCGACCAGGCCAGCGCCAATGCGCGTGAAATCAACGCGACGGCGCAGGCGGCGGATCTGAAATTCAGCGCTGAGCAAAAAGCCTTTGCCAGTGCTGGCCAGGCCTTTGTGCTGGAGCAATACCTCAGCCAACTGAGCCTTGGGTTGAGCAAAGCCAAACTGCTTATTCTTGACCATCGTCTGGGCGGCAGCAGCAATGCGCCGACCATCGACTTGCGAACGTTCACGCTGCCGGCTGACCCGACGCCCGCGCGCACCACCGCTCAACCAGGAGTTGCCCATTGAGCCAGTCGCACACTCACGATCATCATGACCACAGCGGCCACGATCACGGCCACGGCGGGCATCACCATCACCATGGACATCACCACCACGGTGATCCGGCTGAAGCAGGGCCCTTTCCATGGCGGCGCATGGGTTGGGCGGTGTTGTTGGTCGCGTTCGCCGTTGCGGCTGCGAGCCTGGTGCAAGTTCGCTCCGGTGAAGCCACGGTGATCACGCGCTTCGGAAACCCATCGCGGGTGTTGCTTGATCCAGGATTGAGCTGGCGCTGGCCGGCGCCGTTCGAAGCGGCGATTCCGGTGGATCTGCGCCTTCGTACCACCTCCAGCGGCTTGCAAGATGTCGGTACCCGCGACGGTTTGCGCATCATTGTTCAGGCTTACGTCGCTTGGCAGGTGCAGGGTGATCCGGACAATGTGCAACGCTTCATGCGTGCGGTGCAGAACCAGCCGGACGAAGCCGCGCGGCAGATCCGCACGTTTGTCGGCTCGGCACTTGAGACCACGGCCAGCAGTTTTGATCTGGCGAGCCTGGTGAACACCGACGCGAGTCAGGTACGCATTGCTGATTTTGAAGCGCAATTGCGTCAGCAGATCGATCAGCAATTGCTCGCCACTTACGGTGTGCGCGTGGTGCAGGTGGGCATCGAACGGCTGACGTTGCCGTCGGTGACGCTCACCGCCACCGTTGATCGGATGCGCGCTGAGCGTGAAACCATCGCCACTGAGCGCACGGCCATCGGCAAGCGTGAAGCGGCGCAGATCCGCTCTGCCGCCGAGCGCGATGCCCGGATTGTTCAGGCAGACGCAACGGTGAAAGCGGCGGACATCGAAGCACAATCGCGCGTCGAAGCTGCGCAAATCTACGGCCGCGCCTATGCCGGTTCTCCGCAGCTTTACAACTTGCTGCGTTCACTCGACACCCTCGGCACCATCGTTACGCCAGGCACCAAACTGATCCTGCGCACCGATGCCGCGCCATTCCGCGTGCTCGTCGATGGCCCTCCCAATCTCGACAGTAAATCCGGATCGCAGCCATGAGTGAAGAAGTTCCACGTGGAACACATTCGCTGAACAGCCCATGGATTCAGGCAGGACGTTTGGCCTTTCTTGCCCTGTATGCGGTGACGGTGTTGGCCGCATTGGCTTGGGCATTTTCCAATGTGCGGCAAATCGACCCGCAGAATCGCGCCGTGGTTTTGCATTTTGGCGCGCTGGATCGCGTTCAGAATGCTGGCCTGTTATTGGCGTGGCCGCAGCCGTTCGAGCAGGTGGTTTTGCTACCAGCGGCGGATCGGGTGATCGAGCGTCGAGTGGAGAATCTTCTGCGCTCGGATGAGGCGCTGAAGGCCGACCGGGTCGCCTCTTTCGCCACGCCTTTGAGCGATGCGCTGGCCGGATCTGGTTATTTATTGACCGGTGATGCAGGCGTGGTGCAGCTGGATGTGCGAGTGTTTTACAAGGTGACCGATCCGTATGACTTCGTGATTCAGGGGGATCATGTGCTGCCGGCGCTGGATCGTCTGGTCACACGCAGTGCCGTGGCGCTAACCGCCGCGCGCGATCTGGACACCATTCTGGTCGCCCGCCCGGAACTGATCGGCGCCGACAGTCAGGCCGCTGAACGCCGTGAACGGTTGCGCGGTGATCTGGTGCAAGGCATCAACAAACGCTTGGCCGAGTTGAAGGCGAGCGGTCAGGGTATCGGGATTGAAGTGGCGCGGGTCGATGTGCAATCGAGTCTGCCAGGCCCAGCGGTCAGTGCCTTCAATGCGGTTTTGACCGCCAGCCAACAAGCCGATAAAGCCGTGGCCAATGCGCGTACAGACGCCGAAAAACTCACCCAAACCGCCAATGAACAAGCCGATCGCACCTTGCAGGTTGCCCATGCCCAGGCCGGCGAACGCTTGGCCAAAGCATCCGCCGACACCGCCACAGTGCTGAGTCTGGCCAAGGCGCAGCAACAAGGCACCGACCCGCAAATGCTCTTGCGGATTTACCGTGAGCGCATGCCGAAGATTCTCGGTCAGGCCGGATCGGTGACCACGGTCGATCCGAAAGACGATTCGCGCCTGATCATTCAGGGAGCCAGTAAATGAGTGCGACCACTGCTGCACCGAGCCTGTTGTCCTCGGCCGAACAACGCCGCGCCGCGAGGCAATTGACCTTGGCGATGCTCGCGCTGGGTTTGCTTGGCTTGGGCCTGATCTGGCGTTGGCAGGTGCCGGAACAAACCGGCGTCAGTCAGTTGCTGCTCGGTTTTGCTTCTGTGTTGGTGGCCGTGCCGGTCATGCGCTCGGCGTGGTACAGCCTGCGTTATCCGAGCCTGCACGGCATTACCGATCAACTGATTGCCCTGGCGATGATGGGGGCCTGGGCGACGGGCGATCTGCTGACGGCGGCGCTGCTGCCGATCATCATGATTTTTGGTCATGTGCTGGAGGAGCGCAGTGTCATCGGTTCGCAGGAAGCAATTCACGCCCTCGGTCAATTGACCCGCAGCCATGCGCGCAAGATTCAGGCTGACGGTTCGATCATCGAAGTGGACAACGGCACGCTCAAATCCGGCGACATGGTTGAGGTGCGGGCCGGTGATCGCATCCCGGCGGACGGCCGGGTGCTTTTCGGTCAAGCCAGCCTGGACACCGCGTCGATTACCGGTGAGTCCGTACCGGTTGAGGCGGGTGTCGGTATGACCGTGTTCGGTGGCGCGATCAATCTCGACGGTTTGCTGCGCGTCGAAGTGACCCGTACGGGCGATGAGTCGACCCTGGGTAAAGTCATCGCACTGATGCAAAACGCCGAGCGCTCGAAGCCGCCGATCACCCGGTTGCTCGAACGTTATGCCGGCAGCTACATGGTGCTGGTGTTGCTGCTGGCGGCGGTGACCTGGTTTATCACCCACGATGCGCAGGCGATGCTCGCGGTGCTGGTGGCGGCGTGTCCGTGCGCCTTGGTGTTGTCGGCACCGGCCACGGCGATTGCCGGTGTTGCGGTGGCGGCGCGCCACGGGATACTGATCCGCAGTTCGGCGTTCCTCGAAGAGCTGGCCGACCTCACATCCCTGGTGGTCGACAAGACCGGGACCCTGACTTACGGCACTTTACGCTTGCAGTCGATCGACAGTGCTCGCGCGGATTCATCCTCTGTCATGGCGCTGGCTGCCAGTCTTGGCGCGGCGAGCAGTCACCCGGTCAGTCGTGCGCTTGCCGGGCTGGTTACCCAGGAAGAATACTTGTCGCTTAGCGATATTCACGAGCGGCAGGGGCTTGGTGTTGTCGCCACGACCAGGCAGGGCAAGGCGGCACTCGGGCGGCCGGAGTTGTTCGCGCAATTGGCTATCGCCACAACGCCGGTTCCTGAACATGACGGGCCGATTGCCGGCCTGGCGCTGAACGGTGAGTTTCTCGCGTGGTTGTTGTTGGCCGACATGGTTAAACCGGAAGCGCGTTTTGCACTTGCCGAATTACGAGAGCTGGGCCTGGGCCGGCAGTTGTTGCTGACCGGTGATCGGCAAAGCGTCGCCCAGACCTTGGCCAGGGATGTCGGTCTGCAGGAGGTTCAAGCCCAAGCCTTGCCCGAGGACAAGCTCAATCGCGTGCTCAAGGAAATCGACAACGGCTTCCGGCCCATGGTGGTGGGTGACGGCATCAACGACTCGCTCGCGCTCAAGGCTGGCGTGGTTGGCGTCGCGATGGGGGCGGGTGGTGCGGATATCGCGTTGGCCTCGGCGGACATCGTGCTGATCGGCAGTGATCTGCGTCGGCTCGGCACCTGCGTGCGACTAAGCCGTCAGTGCCGCAGGACATTGCAGGTCAACGTGATCATCGGTCTGGGCTGGACGCTGGCCATCGTCGTGTTCGCTGCATTCGGCTGGCTGGGTGCCGCCGGGGCGATGATTGCCGCGTTGCTGCATAACCTCAGTACGCTATTGGTGCTGGGCAACGCCGGGCGTTTGCTGCGTTTTCAGGAACCGTTGCTCAAGCTCAGAGACGATATTTAAGTTTTTTTTAGGCCTCTGTAACGCCGTCGGGGTAGCGCTCTCTAGTGCTATGTCGGGACTGAACAAACCGTCCAGCCGACATCCCTGACGATTACCGAGGATAAGAAAAATGACTATCAAGACCGCTGCTGCTGGTGCCGCTCTCGCTTTGGCCGCTGCCACTCTGTTTGCCGGTGTCGCCACCAATGCGATGGCCGCTGATGCCAACGTTCACTGCTACGGCGTGACTGCCTGCAAAGGCCAGAACGACTGCAAAACCAAAGACCATGCTTGCAAAAGCCAAGGCTCCTGCAAAGGCCAGGGTTTCAAAGCCATGACTCAAGCGGCTTGCGAAGAAGCAGGTGGCAAGGTCGGCGAATAACTGACCGGCAAGTGCCGCCGCAGTGGCTCACGCCACTGCGGCCACTTTTTAACAGGAGTCTGCACATGTCCGCCTCTGACCCCTTCCTCGGCTATGGCCTGGGATTGCGTAGCGCTTACTACCAGCAGATCCTCGAACAGTCGCCGAACGTGGACTGGTTTGAAGTGGTCTCCGAAAATTTCATGGTGCAAGGCGGTAAAGCCCTGTATTACCTGGACGCCATTGCCGAGCGTTATCCGCTGGTGATGCATGGCGTTTCACTCTCCATCGGCGGGCCACATGCCCTCGATGTGGACTATCTGAAACAACTCAAGCAACTGGCCGAACGGGTCAACCCCGCGTGGATCTCCGATCACTTGTGCTGGAGTCGCGGCAACGCTCATCAGTTGCACGATTTGCTGCCTCTGCCTTACACCGAAGAAAGTCTTGAATACATTGCCGAACGCGTGCGCCACGTTCAGGACGTTTTGCAGCGGCCATTGGTGCTGGAGAACGTCTCCAGTTATGTCCGAGCTGCCTCAGATGATTTCACGGAATGGGAATTTCTTGCTGCCCTGAGTCGGCAGAGCGGTTGTGAGTTACTGCTGGACGTCAACAATGTCTACGTCAGTTCTCGCAATCATGGATTTGATCCGTGGACGTTCATTCACAGCCTGCCGACCGACAAGGTGCGTCAACTGCATCTGGCGGGACACAGTGACTACGGCGATTACGTCATCGATACCCATGACCAACCGGTGAGCGACCCCGTCTGGGCGTTGTATCAACGTACGTTGGAGCACTTCGGTCCGGTGGCTACTTTGCTGGAACGTGACGATCACTTTCCGCCTTTTGAAGAGTTGCTCGATGAACTGCAAAAGGCGCGGGCGCTGGGTGAAAGGGTTCTGGCCGGGAGACAGCAATGCGCCTGAAAGAATGGCAATTGGCATTCGAGTCGTATTTGCTGGATGAGGCGGCCACAGCCCAACCGCTGCTGGGCGCCAGTCTGATCGGCGGGCCTACGCTGGATGTCGGCACCGGTCTGGCGATCTATCACAACGCTTATCAGGCCCGTCTACTGGAAGTGTTGCGCAACGATTTTCCGGTGATCTGGTACTGGATGGGCGACGAGGCGTTCGACTCGCTCGCCACCGCGTACCTGCGTCAATACCCGTCGGCGCATTACAGCCTGCGTTGGTTGGGTAAAGGTTTCGAGGGGTTTATTCGCGAGCATCTGGTGCCTGAACACAGTGCGCCTTTGGCTGAAATGGCGAGGCTCGAGTGGGCATTCACTTTGGCTTTCGATGCGCCAGCGGGTGAGCCGTTAAATCTGGAAACCATGACGATGCTGTCCGCGCAAGAATGGCCAACGCTGCGGGTCAAACTCGCGCCGTGCGTTCAGTGGCTGGAATGCCGGTTCAACAGCGTCGCCCTGTGGCGTTCCGTTAAGGAACAAACCGATTTCCCGCCCAGCCAGCCACTTCAAACCCCTCAGATCTACCTGATCTGGCGTAACGATCTGATCTGTCATTACCGCAGTCTGGAATCTGCCGAGGCCAAGGCTCTGAATGGCTTGGTAAACGAAGGCTGGAGTTTCGCCGAACTGTGCGCCGAGTTAGCAGTCATCTATGAAGAGGGCGCTCCACTTCAGGCCGTGACCTGGTTGAAACAGTGGGTGCAGGAAGGCCTGTTAGAGCGTCTGCCACAATAGATAAGGCTAATTAAATCGATAGCCTGCTATTTTTCAAGGATGGTCTACCCTCAGATTTGACTTCTGAAACAGGGGGAGTTTTCCATGCTCGCGCAACTTCCACCGGCCTTACAGAATCTGCAGCTTGCGCTTCGTCTGCGACTTTGGGATGGCCATGAGTTCAATCTCGGGCCATCGCCCAGTGTCACCATCGTGGTCAAGGATCCCCAGATGGTTTCGCAATTGACCCATCCAAGCCTCGATGCGCTGGGGGCGGCGTTTGTCGAGGGCAAGCTCGAACTGGAAGGTTCGATTGCCGAG
The DNA here is from genome assembly GCF_963971015.1 of Pseudomonas sp. RA_15y_Pfl2_54. Classification (NCBI taxonomy): domain Bacteria; kingdom Pseudomonadati; phylum Pseudomonadota; class Gammaproteobacteria; order Pseudomonadales; family Pseudomonadaceae; genus Pseudomonas; species Pseudomonas sp. RA_15y_Pfl2_54. Next base: position 112,112 of record NZ_CAXAPN010000009.1, on the reverse strand, counting down.
GTCATCCGTGTTTGTGACGAGTGGAGCAGTGCTTTGTCCGATGAGGATGACGACACCAATCCGGTACGCTCGCTGCACGACAAGGAAACCGACGCCAAAGCCATCTCCTATCATTACGACCTGTCCAACGCGTTCTACCAGCTCTGGCTAGACAGCGACATGGCGTACTCCTGCGCTTACTTTGAGACCGGCAGCGAAACGCTTGAACAGGCGCAACAAGCCAAATTCCGGCATCTATGTCGCAAGCTGCGTTTGCAGCCAGGCGACTATTTGCTGGATGTCGGGTGTGGATGGGGCGGCCTGGCGCGTTACGCCGCCCGGGAGTTCGGCGCCAAGGTGTTGGGCATCACCCTCAGCAACGCGCAACTGGAACTGGCCCGCGAGCGGGTGAAAGCCGAAGGCCTGGAAGACCTGATCGAACTGCAACTGCTCGACTACCGCGATCTGCCCCAGGACGGGCGTTTCGACAAAGTGGTCAGCGTCGGTATGTTTGAGCACGTCGGCCACGCCAATCTCGCCGAATACTGCAAAATCTTGTTTGGCGCGGTGAAGGAGGGCGGTCTGGTGATGAACCATGGCATCACCGCCAAGCACACCGATGGTCGTCCGGTGGGGCGTGGTGCCGGGGAGTTCATCGAGAAATATGTATTCCCCAACGGCGAGCTACCGCACCTGGCAATGATCTCGGGTGAGATCAGCGAAGCCGGGCTGGAGATTGTCGACGTCGAAAGCCTGCGCCTGCATTACGCCCGTACGCTCGATCACTGGAGCGAGCGGCTGGAGGACAACCTCGACGCCGCCGCGAAGCTGGTGCCTGATCAGGCGCTGCGCATCTGGCGCCTGTACCTGGCCGGCTGTGCTTACGCATTTGCGCATGGCTGGATCAATCTGCACCAGATTCTCGCGGTGAAAGCGCACGCCGATGGCAGCCATGAACTGCCCTGGACCCGTGACGACATCTACCACCCTTGATAGCCACCGCTCCCTCAACCTGTAGGAGGGAGCGTTTAGAGAATCGGTGAAATAAGCCGGGCGATCCGCATGCCGAGTTGTTGCAGGCGGTGGATCTTCCGGCTTTCTTCTTTGGCGATCTCAAAGGCTTGCTCGAAATCCTCGTTGAGCATGTGTTCCACGTTGGCGGCAAAATCGCTGTCGACGGTCAGCAGCATCACTTCGAAATTCAGCCGGAACGAGCGGTTGTCCAGATTGGCACTGCCGATGGCGCTGATCTCACTGTCGATCAACACGACTTTCTGATGCAGGAACCCCGGTTGGTAGCGGAATACGCGCACGCCTGCCCGAACCGCTTCAAACGCATAGAGGCTGGAGGCGGCATAGACGATACGGTGATCGGGACGCGAAGGCAGCAGCAAGCGCACATCCACACCGCGTAAAACCGCCAGCCTTAACGCCGCGAATACGGCTTCGTCAGGAATGAAGTAAGGGCTGGTGATCCACACCCGTTCTGTCGCGGCATGAATGGCTTCGACGAAAAACAGGGAACAGGTTTCATAAGCGTCCGCCGGCCCACTGGCGAGCAGTTGGCAGAGCACGCCATCGTCGGGGTACTCATCCGGCAAGATGAGCGGCGGTAACGTTCGCGCGGCCCAGAACCAGTCTTCGGCAAAGGATTCCTGCATGCACGCCACCACCGGGCCTCGCACCTGCACATGGGTGTCGCGCCATGGCGCCAACGGTGGTTTCTCCCCCATGTATTCATCGCCGACGTTATGCCCGCCGACAAACCCGATCACACCATCGACCACGACGATTTTGCGGTGGTTACGGAAATTGACCTGAAAGCGGTTGAGCCAGCCGCTGCGTGTGGCGAAGGCTTTGACTTCGACGCCGCCATCACGCAATGCCTGCACATAGCTATGGGGCAGGGCGTGGCTGCCGATGCCGTCGAAGAGCAAATGGATGGTCACGCCTTCGGCGGCTTTCTTGAGCAGCAAATCGCGCAGGCGTTGGCCGAGACGGTCGTCATGAATGATGAAGAACTGGATCAGTACCGCCTCGCGGGCTTGATCGATGGCATGGAAAATTGCATCGAAGGTGTCTGTGCCATTCACCAACAACTGTACTTGGTTGTTTGCCAGGCACGGCATGCGGCCCAGTTTGGGCATGGCGCGTAGCGAGGCGTAGGCATTCGAGGCGCGGGCAGTCAGGGCTTCTTCTACCCATGGACGCCAGTTCAGCTCGGAGATGGCCTGGCGCATCTGTTCGTTGGCCTGGCGTCGCGCCTTGATGTACCCATCGAATGTGCTGCGTCCGAACACCAGGTAAGGAATAAGCGTCAGGTAGGGAATGAAGATCAGTGACAATGCCCAGGCGATCGAGCCCTGAGCCGTGCGCACGGTCAACACCGCATGAATCGCGGCGATCAATCCGAGGGTGTGTATCAGGGCGATCATATAACCGAAAATGTGCGGTCCAAAATAATCCATGGGGCAGCCTTGCTCCGCAAGATTCAATGCTTAACAGACCATGTTCTATCGCGAATGTCGCTATTTAATTGGTGCATGAACCGAAGCAATCGGCTGACGTCTAACGGCCACTACTGATCAGGAGTTTATCGATGAACGTTCGTCTGCTGGGTTTGGCGCTGGGCCTGGGTTTGGCAATGCCGGTGATGGCTCAGGCGCAGATGCTGCAGCCGGGGCTGTGGGAAATGACCTCGAGCAATGTGAAAGTCGATGATCAACCGATGGATGTGCAATCGATCCTTGGCCAACTCCAGGGACAGATGACTCCCCAACAGCGGGCAGCGCTGGAAAAGAACGGGATCAATATTGGCGGTAAAGGCATCCGCGCCTGCCTGACGCCGCAGCAAGTGGCGACCGATGATATTCCGTTGGCTGATCCGCAATCGGGCTGCAAACAGCAGATCACCGAGCGTAGCGGCAACCAATGGAAATTCCGCTTCAGTTGCCCGAGAGCGCAGGGCACTGGCGTGGCCACGTTCCTCAGTGATCGTGAATTCACCACGGTCGCCAACGGTACGTTCAACGCCATCGGTATCAATCAGAAGGGCAGTCTGGAAACCCGCGCGGTATGGCTGGGCCAGGATTGCGGCGCCGTAAAACCAAGAGCTTAAATGCTTCGCGAGCAAGCCCGCTGCCACCGGTCTAGTGTTGACCTTGTGGCAGCGGGCTTGTTCGTAAACGCGTCTTTAAAGCCTTATCAAAATGAGGGGTCAGAACTCGTTCTGTAGGGCTTTGTAGCCGCGCACCAGATCGACGTTGGTACGCGCCACGTCTTCGGAAAACTCTGAGGCGCTGACACTCACCGGCGTGAATAACGACAGGTCGGTGTTCGGGCCGATGCGGGTGGTGGAGGGCACATAGAACGCGTCTGGCAAATCGCGGCCATCGACCACGGAGTTATGGCGTACCACGCAGCCACTGCCAACCACGCAGTTGAACAACACGCTGTTGAAGCCGATGAATACCCGGTCGCCGACCACGCACGGGCCGTGCACGATCGAGCGGTGGGCGATGGAGCTGAACTCGCCGATGGTCACCGCGGCACCGGATTTTGAGTGGATCACTACACCGTCCTGAATGTTCGAATTGGCGCCGATGGTGATCGGCTCCATCCCGCCCGATGCATCCACCTCGTCCGCACGGATGACCGCGTACGGGCCGACGAAGACGTTTTCGCCGATCACCACTTTGCCGCAGATGATCGCGGTTTTGTCGACATAGGCCGATTCGGCAATGTGCGGTAAATCACCTGAAGGATTTTTGCGGATCATGGTCGGCTCAGCGCGTCGTAAAGGGTGTTGAGGTTGTATTCGAACAAGCCGGTGAAGGTGCTGGCCGGGCCACTCGCGGCGAGGGCGTCCGAGTAAAGCGTGCCGCCGATGTGCGCGCCGCTTTCGTCGGCGATCTGTTTGAGCAGGCGAGCGTCCTTGATGTTCTCCATGAACACCGCTTTGACGTGGGCCTGGCGGATCTGGGTGATCAGTGCCGCGACTTCTGCGGCGGACGGTTCGCGCTCGGTCGACAGCCCCTGGGGTGCCATGAAGTCGATACCGTAGGCCTGACCGAGGTAACCGAAGGCATCATGGCTGGTGACGATCTTGCGATTGCCCGGCGGTAGCGAACCCAGTTTGGCCTTGGCTTCGGCGAGGAGGGCGTAGATGTGCGTCAGGTAGGTTTTGCTGTTGCGCTCGTAATCGGCTTTGTTCGCCGGGTCAGCCGCGATCAGTGCCTTGGTGATGTTGGCGATGTACAGCTCAGTGTTGGCCAGATTATGCCAGGCGTGCGGGTCGGGAACGGTCTCGCCGTCCTCATCCAGCGAACGTGGAATCACGCCGTGACTGGCACTGACGACCGGGGCTTTGGTCTCAGTGCTGGTCACCAGACGATCCAGCCATGGTTCAAAACCGAGCCCGTTCTTGATGATCAGTTTGGCCGTGAGCAGGGCTTTGGCATCGTCCGGTGTCGGCTCATAGGTGTGTGCGTCAGCGTCCGGGCCGACCATGTTGGTGATCTGGATATGCTCGCCGCCGACCTGATGCACCATGTCGGCGAGGATGCTGAAGCTGGTGACCACTGGCAATTTTTCTGCCGCCGACAACGACATCGATAGCATCAGGCTGAACAGCACGAGTAGAGCGCGCATCGGGAAACACCTCATTGGGATGTGAGCAAAGGCGGGCGGCGCAACAAGCCGTGCACCGGTCCGAACACCACGGACAGCAGATAACCTGTCCCGGCGACCAGTACGATGGCGGGGCCGCTGGGCAGTGAGTAATAGAACGACAGCAACAAACCGAGCCATACCGACAGGCAACCCAGGGTTGCTGCAACGGCGATCAGGATGGGGAGGCGTCGACTCCAGAATCGTGAAGCCGCAGCGGGAAGCATCATCAGCCCGACCACCATCAGCGCACCGATCGCCTGGAAGCCGATCACCAGATTCAGTACAACCAGCGTCAGAAACACACCATGGGCGAGCGGGCCGAGGCGGCTGACGGTTCGCAAAAATAGAGGGTCGAGGGTATCGAGCAGCAGCGGTTTGTAGATGAGCGTCATGGCCATCAGGCTCAGCGCCGAGACCCACAACATGCCATTGAGCGTTGGTCCATCGACGGCCAGGGCCGAGCCGAACAGCAGGTGCAAAAGGTCGAGGCGTTTGCCGGCCACGCCAAGAATGAGTACGCCGGCGGCCAAGGAGATTGGATAGATCGCCGCCAGGCTGGCGTCTTCGCGCAGGCCCGTGAGTCGGGTGATCCATGCGGCGAGACCGGCCATGGTCAAACCGGCACCGAGGCCGCCGAGTGTCAGCGCGGGCAGACTCAGGCCGGCGAACCAGAAGCCCAATGCGGCGCCGGGAAGGATGCCGTGGGCGACGGCGTCACCAATCAGGCTCATGCGCCGCAAGATCAGAAACACACCCAGGGGGGCGGTGCTGCAGGCCAATACCAGCCCGCCTAACAAGGCGCGACGCATGAAGACGAACTCGCTGAACGGCTGCCAGAAGTGGGCGACGGTGAGCATCAGGCTACCTGCGTATGAGGTGTTTGCCGGATCAGTTCGGCGCTCGGACCGTAGACGCAGCCAGTGTTTTTGATCAGCAAGGTTTGGGGGATGTGTTGGCGCACGGCGCTCAGGTCATGACACACCACGACGAGTGTGCGTCCCTCTGCATGCCATGCGTGGATGTGTTGCCAGAGTAACTGCTGACCGAGTTCATCGAGTGCGGCGTGGGGTTCGTCCAGCAGTAGCACAGGTGTGTCCGTCAGGCTAAGTCGAGCGAGCAGGGCGCGTTGTAATTCGCCGCCCGATAGCGCCATGAGTGGACGGCGCTCGAGTCCACCAAGGTGCCAGTTTTCCAGTGCGGTTTTGAGGCGCTGGGCGCGCAATGTTGTCGACAGTCTGCGTCCCCAGAATCCGGCGGCCACGAGCTCCTCCAGGCTAATCGGGAATTGCCGATCCAGATGCTGTTGTTGTGGGAGGAAGGACAGTCCGCTCTGCCGTGGAACGCTCAGGGTGACGTGGCCTGCCAGGGGTTTTTGCAGGCCCGCAATCACTTTCAACAAACTGCTTTTGCCGCAGCCGTTGGCGCCAATGATCGCGGTAAGACTGCCTGTTTCGAATTCCAGACTCAGAGGCGAAGTCAGCGGCTGGCCGGGTGCGCCCCAGCTCAAGGATTGGCAGCGGATCATGTGTTCTCCCGGTGCCAACGACTTTCGGCGACGGCGTCATGGGCGTGCAGACTTTCTGCGTGAATCACTCGCAGGTGAAAGGCGTTGACGCCCGGTGAGCGGCGTAAGGCCAGATTCAGTCGGCGAGCGGCGTCTTCGCAGAACATCAGATTCTGTCCATTGGCCAAGGCGAAGGCTTGTTCGTCAGCACGTTTCACAGCGGTTTGGACGGCGGTGCCGAGGGCTGCTTCAGCATCGTTGATAATCGTGCTCATCGGCAGCTCATCGATAAATTCATCGAGTTGCAGGTGCAATTGCGCAGTGCTGCGTTGGCTGTGTGGCGTGGCGACGATGCCTTTGTTCGTACCGAGCCAAGACAAAACGTCGGCGTGTTGCAGCGGTTTGTTAGCGAAGTCATCAATGAATTGTTGCTGGATCAGTTGCCTCGCCAGTGCTGCAGAGCAAGGGCACGTCGAGGAATATTGCACGTCAATTTTGAGTTCCACGTGGAACATTTCGTTTTTCAGGCTGGCTGAAAGGGTCACTGGGTAGGATCGCCACCCGGCCAGCGGGCTCACCAAAGCGGGGCGTTTCAATAGCAGATCGGTGTGGATATTCAGGTAGGCATTTTTGGATAAGCCGTCATGGCTATCGAGAAAATGACGGAGTATTTGGCGCAAAAAACCGGGGGAGAGGTTTGTGTGTTCGAGGGCCGCTAACGACACATAGAGTCGCGACATATGAATGCCGCGTGCTTCACCGTCATCGAGACTCACACCGGCATCCGCCTTGGCGCTCAGACGTTGGCCTTCCAGCAACACGGGTAACTCAATGCCGCACATGCCCACCCATTCGAGGGGTAAAGCTTGGCGAGCCGTCTGCGCGGCGATATCCGGGAGTGTCATCGAATTCATGTTCGGGGCCATCGTGTTGATTGAATTAGATGTTACATTATAACAATTCAAATCACGATGCCTTTTTCATGAACAGGCTTTCATATGCACAGACGTCACTTGCTCAATTTGATTCTGGCCAGTGCGGCCTTCGCCCTCCCTTTCAGCGTGTCAGCTACGCAAATCCGCAACGCTCGACTCTGGCGTTCAGATGAAAAGCTGCGTTTGGTCTTCGATTTAAGCGGACCGGTACGCTACAAAACCTTCACGCTCAGTGCTCCGGAGCGGCTCATTATTGATTTCAGTGGGGCCAGTGTCAGCGCAGATTTCAGTCAGTTAGCGTTAAAAAACACCGTAATTCGATCTATCAGATCCGGCGTTTTTGGCCGTGGCGATACGCGGATTGTTCTCGATTTGAGCCGTCCTGTACTGCTGAACAGCTTCCTTCTGGCGCCACAGGAGGGTCAGGGGCATCGGCTTGTGTTGGATTTGGTCAGCGCCAAGCAGTCCCTTGCCGCGCCAATGGTTCCACGTGAAACATCCTTGGATAAGGTTCATCCAAAGCGCGACATCATCGTGGTTGTCGACCCTGGGCATGGTGGGAAGGACCCTGGTGCAGTCGGCGCCAAGGGAGAGCGGGAAAAGGATGTGGTGTTATCCATCGCGAAGTTGCTCGCCAAACGTCTGAAAAAAGAGAAAGGTTTTGACGTGAAGCTGGTGCGCAACGACGACTTCTTCGTGCCTTTGCGCAAGCGTGTCGAGATCGCTCGTCAGCACAAGGCCGACATGTTCATTTCGGTACACGCCGATGCGGCGCCGCGTCTGACGGCCTCTGGCGCGTCGGTGTATTGCCTGTCTGAAGGTGGCGCGACATCAGCGACTGCCCGCTTCATGGCGCAACGCGAAAACGGTGTCGATCTGCTCGGCGCCACCAGCCTGCTTAATCTAAAAGACAAGGACCCGATGCTCGCCGGGGTGATTCTCGACATGTCGATGAACGCGACGATCGCAGCTAGTTTGCAGCTTGGGAAAACGGTTCTCGGCAGTCTTGCAGGCATTACTACGCTGCACCAAAAGCGCGTCGAGCAAGCAGGCTTCGCGGTTTTGAAATCGCCAGATGTGCCCTCGATCCTGGTGGAAACCGGCTTTATTTCCAACGTGCGTGACAGTCAGCGGCTGGTCACGACGCGGCATCAACAGGCCGTCGCTGATGGTTTATTTGACGGGCTGCAGCGCTACTTTGAAAAAAATCCGCCCATCGACAGCTACCTCGCGTGGCAGCAGACCCGGCAAAAAACGCAGGCCTAGCAGCCGGTGATTCGGCTACAAGTGAACTTCGCGCTGCTACCGCCCGAACTGGAGAAGCGGTTGATAGTCGTCCAACCAACCCGACGGGTATAGCCCACCCAGGCTTCCCCGTCGGAGGCGACGCCGGTGAAGAACGTCAGTTGACCGAACCGACTGTTGGTTTGCGCCCAGTAACGCTGGCTGCTTTTTTCAAAGCCGCGCAGATAGAGCGTGTTGCCTACCGTATTGACGCTATAGGCGTTGCCATCGGCATCGACGCAGGCCAGCAGATTAGCGCTGCGTGTGCACTTGGCGAGCTCCGGAATTTGCGCGCAAACGCTGCCTGTCGTTAACAGCGTGAGGCTCAATAGCGAGCATTTCAGCGCATTTTTCATAGCGTTTCCCGGGCGTGAGAGGGGTTGCAGCTTCCTGCTCTTCGTCGTTTTGGGCAAGAGGCGGGCTGGTCTATTCATGTTGTTATAATATAACATTAGTTTGAACTGAGCCTGAGCCGGCCGATTTCAAGCGTTCACCTTCCACGAACCTGTCGTGTGGGGGCTAGAAAACGTTATGCGCAACCAATGCGTTGATCGGCTGCTATCTAATGAGGATTATCCAATGTCAGCCGAATTGCCCGTCACCGTACTTTCCGGATTTCTTGGCGCCGGTAAAAGTACACTTTTGAATTACGTACTACGTAATCGAAACGGTTTGCGCGTCGCCGTCATCGTCAATGATATGAGCGAAATCAACATTGATGGCAGCGAAGTCCAGCGCGATGTCAGCCTGAACCGCGCCGAAGAAAAACTCGTGGAAATGAGTAACGGCTGTATCTGCTGTACGTTACGTGAGGACTTGCTTGAGGAAGTCAGCAAGCTCGCCCGTGATGGCCGCTTCGATTACTTGTTGATCGAGTCAACGGGGATCTCCGAGCCACTGCCGGTGGCGGAGACCTTCACCTTCCGCGATGAGCAGGGACAGAGCCTCGCTGACATCGCCCGTCTCGACACCATGGTCACAGTCGTCGACGGCATGAATTTTCTCCTCGACTACCAGGCCGCCGAAAGCCTTGCCTCCCGTGGTGAAACCCTCGGTGAGGAGGACGAGCGCTCCATCACTGATCTGCTCATTGAGCAAGTCGAGTTCGCCGACGTGTTGCTGATCAGCAAGATCGATCTGATCAGCCAGAGCGAGCGCGAACAACTGATCGCCATCCTCAAACGCCTCAATGCTCAGGCCGAAATAATCCCGATGGTCATGGGCGAAGTGCCGTTGGACAAAATTCTCAACACGGGTCGTTTCGATTTTGAAAAAGCTGCGCAAGCCCCCGGTTGGTTGCAGGAGCTGCGCGGTGAGCACGTCCCGGAAACGGATGAATATGGCATCGCCTCTACCGCCTATCGCGCGCGCCGCCCCTTCCACCCGCAGCGTTTTTACAACTTCATTGATCGTCCGTGGCTCAACGGCAAATTGCTGCGTTCCAAAGGCTTCTTCTGGCTGGCGAGCAAGCCTGCTGACGCGGGCAGTTGGTCCCAGGCCGGTGGTTTGATGCGCCATGGTTTTGCCGGACGCTGGTGGCGTTTCGTGCCGAAAAACCAATGGCCGCAGGATCAGGACAGTACCGCCGCGATCATGGAAAACTGGACCGCCAGCGTCGGAGACTGCCGTCAGGAGTTGGTGTTTATCGGTCAGAACATCGATTTCGTGCAGCTTTCTGCAGAACTCGACGAGTGTTTGCTGACCGATGATGAAATGGCGATCGGCGTCGAAGGTTGGCGATCGATGCCGGATCCGTTCGGTCCCTGGCATGAAGAGGCCGCCTGATGCTTGCGCTCAACATGTTGCAAAACTGCACCCGCTATCAGCATCAGGGGCCCACGCCCAAAGTGCTGGCACGCATTCTTGAGGACGAAACAAACCTCGCGGTCTGGCAGCGGCAACTACCGCTGCACATCGCTGATTTCGCTGATTTGCTATTGTCACTCAACGAACCCTTGGCGGAGTCGCTGTGCCTGGATATCGCTGATGAAGAGGCCGAGCCGGATCTCACCGGGTTGGCGGGCGGATTTCGCGATCTGCAGGGTTACGAGGGCTTTATCGCAGACCTGAAGTGGCTGGTCAGCGCCTTCGCGTGTCTGCTCGGCGCCCGGCGTATCGGCTTGCGTCTGCGGGTGCTGGATAAGGCCATGTGTCCGCGTTTTCACGTTGATCATGTGCCGGTACGGCTGATCACCACGTATGCGGGTGTCGGCAGTCAATGGCTCAAAGAAGGCACGATGGATCGTCAGCAACTGGGCCAGGCGAATTCGCAGCCGCAAGACTCGGCACAGATCCAGCAACTGGCCAGCGGTGAAGTCGCGTTATTCAAGGGCGAAAAGTGGCACGGCAATGAAGGTTTTGGCTTGATTCATCGCTCGCCCCAGCCGGCGGCCGGCGAGCGTCGGCTGATTCTGACCCTCGACTGGCTCGGCTAACGCTTCAAGGCTTGAGCCATTTGCCTTGGCTCTGCCCCTCGCAATAGGGCTGTAGATAAGCGGCATCCGTGGCCACGCCGTAATAGTGAGTATCCTGGCGATAGGGCATATTGGCGACTTGCGCGTTGCTGCACACGCCGAAGGCTCCGGTCGGGCACTGGTCGAGGTACTGCACCTCGACTTTTTGCCCGGCCAACGTGGGTTGGCAGAAGCCGTCGTTGAACAGTTTTTCCGGGATGTTGCGGTTCTGCTGGCAGACTTTGACGTCGAGCCGCTCGCTCTGGCTGTGCACCACGCAGGCCTGGGCCAACACTTCGCTCGACACCAGCATCAGCAACAACGACCATCCCCTCCAACGCATCTTCACTCTCCTCAGAAAATTCCCGGCCATGTTGCAGAACATTCCTACCCATGTCATCGCCGGCCCTTTGGGCGCCGGCAAGACCAGCCTGATTCGCCAGCTCATGGCGCAACGACCGGTCGGTGAACGCTGGGCCGTGCTCATCAACGAGTTCGGTCAGATCGGCCTGGACGCTGCGCTGTTGACTCGCGACGGCGATGGTATCGCACTGGGTGAAGTGGCCGGAGGCTGTTTGTGTTGCGTGAATGGTGCGCCGTTTCAGGTCGGCCTTGGACGTTTGCTGCGCAAGGCCAAACCGGATCGGCTGTTTATCGAGCCTTCCGGGCTGGGCCATCCCGCGCAGTTACTTGAACAGCTGAGCGAAGCGCCATGGCAGGGCGTACTGGCGATACAACCGTGTGTGCTGGTGCTGGATGCCCAGTCGCTCAACGCGGGGAAAGCGCTGCCGACAGCGCAACAGCAAGCGTTGGCCCGTGCCGGTTTACTGTTGCTGAACAAGGCTGAAGGCCTGGATGGGAGCGCCCGCCAGAAAATTGCCAGTCAGTTGCCGCCCGTCAGGCTGATCTGGACGCAACAGGCGCAACTGCCCTTGAGCGAACTGCCGGGCCTGGCCGTGCAAGCGGTGGCGGGTGTGGATAACTGGGTCGCGCCCAAAGGATTGGCGCAGATGCCGGCGGTCTGGAGCGATCCGACGCTACCGATTTGCCTGAGTCGGGCACAGGAGGGCGGTTGGAGCATGGGGTGGCGCTGGCATCCGAGCCAGACGTTCGATCAGCAGCGAATGGCTGTTTGGCTTCAAAGCCTTGTCTGGGCCAGGGCCAAACTGGTTATCCACAGCGCCGACGGTTGGTTTTCGGCAAATGCTCTGGATAACGCCGAGCTGACTTGGCAAACCAGTGAATGGCGAAAGGATTCGCGAATCGAGCTGATCTTCGCCGACTCGCAGAATATCGATCAACTGCAGGCAGGGTTGGCGCAGTGCCGGACTCAGGCGAGCTGACTCACGGCTTCCATTTGGTGTGTTCCTGCCGCCACTGACTCAGTTCGATCACTTCGGCGCGAGGCTTGTGGACTTCGACCACGGGCGGCGTATCGTCGAACGGCGCCGGGTAGGGTGCCAGTTCGATCTGCGCGCTGTGGGCGCCAAACTGGGTGATGGTGCCGTTGTGGCGGGTTTCGCCGGTCACCGTGAATTCGAAGGTGTACACCCGCGCCAGACGTCGGCGACCGTTGGCGTCCTTGATCAAGCCGATCTTCTTGAGCGCAACGTTGCCGTCGAGCAACTCGACGCGCACGTTCAGGCAATGCTGCTTGACCCGCTCCAGCGCTCGCTCGCGCAAGCCGTGGTTGTGCCAAAGCCACGCGCCGGCAGCGGCAAACAGCATCAACACAAAGATGTTTTCGAGGGTCAGCATCAACATCAAACTCCAAAAGATGGCGTCAGCTTAACTGCGTCGCCGGTCTGTCGTACAGACTGCGTTTCGTCGCATACTGCGCGGCTTGAATTTCAATCGTTTTACGGAAAAACCCGAATGAAACGTACGCCTCATCTGCTCGCCATTCAGTCCCATGTGGTGTTTGGCCACGCCGGTAACAGTGCAGCGGTTTTCCCGATGCAGCGGGTCGGGGTGAATGTCTGGCCACTCAACACCGTGCAGTTCTCCAACCACACCCAATACGGTCAGTGGGCTGGTGAAGTGCTGTCGCCTCAGCAGATTCCCGAACTGGTCGAAGGCATCGCTGCGATTGGCGAACTGGGCAACTGCGATGCGGTGCTCTCGGGGTATCTGGGCAGCGCCGCACAGGGGCGGGCGATTCTCAGCGGCGTTGCGCGCATCAAATCGGTCAACCCGAAGGCGCTCTATCTGTGTGATCCGGTGATGGGGCACCCGCAGAAGGGTTGCAGCGTGCCGACGGAGGTCAGCGACTTCTTGTTGGAAGAGGCGGCCGCGGTGGCGGACATTATGTGTCCGAACCAACTGGAACTGGACAGCTTCTCCGGGCGCAAGCCGCAGTCCTTGTTCGATTGCCTGGCGATGGCGCGGGCATTGTTGGCGCGCGGGCCGAAAGCGGTGCTGGTCAAACATCTGGATTACCCGGGTAAACCGGCGGATGGCTTCGAGATGTTGTTGGTGACTGCCGAGGGCAGTTGGCATCTGCGCCGTCCGTTGCTGGCGTTCCCGCGCCAGCCGGTGGGCGTGGGCGATCTGACGTCCGGTCTGTTCCTGGCGCGGGTGCTGCTGGGCGACAGCCTGGTGGCCGCGTTCGAATTCACGGCGGCGGCGGTGCATGAAGTGTTGCTGGAGACTCAGGCGAGCGCCAGTTACGAACTGCAACTGGTGCGGGCGCAGGACCGAATTGCGCATCCGCGAGTGAAGTTCGAGGCTACGGCGATCAGTCTGTAAGACCGCATCGCGCCCATTCGCGAGCAAGCCCGCTCCCACATTCGACCGCGTTCTCATGGGAGCGCTGCGATTAAATGCAGGAGCGGGCTTGCTCGCGAAGGCTATCTGTAAAGCGACATCGTCCCAAAGGATCGATCAGGCGTCGCCCTTGATGTCCTGGTAACGCTTCTCCAGCTCCTGACGAATCTGCCGGCGCTGCTGGGCCTGCATGTAACGACGCTTGTCTTCACTGTTCTGGGGTTGCAGTGGCGGCACGGGCGCCGGCTTGCGCTGATCATCCACCGCGACCATGGTGAAGAAGCAACTGTTGGTGTGGCGCACCGAGCGTTCGCGGATGTTCTCGGTCACCACTTTGATGCCGACTTCCATCGACGTGTTGCCGGTGTAGTTGACCGAGGCGAGGAACGTCACCAGTTCACCGACATGGATCGGCTCGCGGAAAATCACCTGATCCACCGACAGGGTCACCACATAGCGGCCGGCATAGCGGCTCGCGCAGGCGTAGGCCACTTCGTCGAGGTATTTGAGCAGGGTGCCGCCGTGGACATTGCCTGAGAAGTTGGCCATGTCGGGGGTCATCAGTACCGTCATCGACAGCTGGGCGTTTCCGGGTTCCATAACGTTCTCACGGATCAAGGCTGGATTGCTGGAAGCACCTCTGCGGGTGCCTGGTCACTTTTCAAAAGTGCCGTTATCGGGACGCCGGGCGACAGGTCGCCGTCACGCCGGGATCGTTCTGTTTCCATATATTGCACTGCCTTCCAGCCCGAAGTCGCGGTGCTACCCTGCAAAAACCCGCGTAAAAAGGCCGTTCCCACAACAAACGCGGATTTTTCCGAGCACCCTCAGACCTCTCTGGCGTCTGACTGCGCGCTTGGCCAATCAAGGAGCCCACGCCATGCATGCCATCAGCTTTATTCAGGATCTGGCGGTGATCATGTTGGTCGCTGGCGTGGTAACTGTCCTGTTTCACCGGTTCAAGCAACCGGTGGTGCTCGGTTACATCGTTGCCGGTTTCATCATCGGCCCACACACCCCGCCGTTCGGCTTCATCCACGACGAAGAAACGATCAAGACCCTCGCCGAACTGGGGGTGATTTTCCTGATGTTCTGCCTGGGCCTTGAGTTCAGCCTGCGCAAGCTGTTCAAGGTCGGCGCCACGGCGTTTATCGCGGCGTTCCTCGAAATCGTCCTGATGATCTGGATCGGCTATGAGATTGGTCGCTGGTTTGACTGGAGCACCATGGACTCGCTGTTTCTCGGCGCGATCCTGGCAATCTCCTCGACCACCATCATCGTCAAGGCGCTCAATGATCTGAAAATGAAGAACGAGCGCTTCGCGCAGTTGATCTTCGGTGTGTTGATCGTCGAAGACATCCTCGGCATCGGCATTATTGCCCTGCTGTCGAGCATCGCCGTCAGCGGCACGGTGAGCTCCGGCGAAGTGTTCTCCACGGTCGGCAAGCTGTCGCTGTTCATGATTGTTGCGCTGGTGATCGGCATTCTGTTGGTGCCACGCTTGCTGGCTTACGTCGCCAAATTCGAAAGCAACGAGATGCTGCTGATCACCGTGCTGGGCCTGTGTTTCGGCTTTTGCCTGCTGGTCGTCAAGCTCGAATACAGCATGGTGCTGGGCGCATTCCTGATCGGCGCAATCATGGCCGAGTCACGGCAACTGCTGAAAATCGAACGGCTGATCGAGCCGATTCGTGATCTGTTCAGCGCGATCTTCTTTGTGGCCATCGGCCTGATGCTCGACCCGATGATCCTGCTGCAATATGCGTGGCCGATTGCGGTCATCACCGTCGCCGTGGTGCTGGGCAAGATGCTGTCCTGCGGCCTCGGCGCCTTTATCGCCGGCAATGACGGACGCACCTCACTGCGGGTAGGGATGGGGCTGTCACAGATTGGCGAATTTTCCTTCATTATCGCGGCACTGGGCATGACTTTGCAGGTGACCAGTCACTTCCTTTATCCGGTTGCCGTGGCAGTGTCGGTGATCACTACACTGCTGACGCCTTATCTGATTCGCGCCGCTGATCCGCTGTCGATCAAGCTGTCTGCCGCCATGCCGCAACGTCTCTCGCGAGTGTTCGGGATGTATGGCGAATGGCTGCGCAGCATTCAGCCGCAGGGCGAGGGCGCGATGCTGGCGGCGATGATTCGGCGGATTCTGTTGCAGGTCGGGGTCAATCTGGCGCTGGTGATTGCGATCTTCTTCACCGGCGCATTCTTTGCCGGACGTCTGTCGGTCTGGATGCAGGAGTGGATCAGCGATCCGAGCTGGCAGAAAGCATTGATCTGGGGTGGAGCGCTGCTGGTGTCGCTGCCGTTCTTGATTGCGGCGTACCGCAAGCTCAAGGCGCTGTCGATGTTGCTGGCGGAGATGGGCGTGAAGCCGCAGATGGCTGGGCGTCACACGCAGCGAGTGCGCCGGGTGATCTGCGAAGTGATCCCGATTCTCTCGCTGCTGGTGATTTTTCTGCTGCTGGCAGCCTTGTCGGCCAGTATTTTGCCGACCAACAAGTTGCTGGTGCTGATCGCCGTGGTCGCGGCCGCCGTGGCGGCGCTGCTCTGGCGCTGGTTCATCCGCGTGCACACGCGGATGCAGGTGGCCTTGCTGGAAACCCTCGACAATCACAAGGAGTCGTCGGGGCACTGACCACTCGGGGCGCTTGGCCGATCAGCTTTCCAGCCAGACGTCCCGCGCCCAGTGCCACACCGATTCCCAGGTTTCTTCGGCAACCAGCTCTTCTTCGGCCTGCCACAGCACCACTGTGCCGTCTTCCTCGACACAGTAGTAGTCGTCGCCGTCCTGACAGATCGGGATCAGGCTGCGATCAACACCGACATCCCAGGCGTTGGCGGCAACCTCCGGCAAGTAAGTGTGGGATTGTGGGTCGGTCACGGTCACGGGTTCCAGGCTGCCGTAAACCACATCGCTGACGGTCAGCAAAAACTCTTTGAAGACAAACGGAATATCGATGAACAGTTGTTCTTCGATTTCGACCAGCAGATCTTCGTCAGGCAACTCCAATGGAACCGGTACGGGTTCGTTGGCTTCGCGCAGTTGTTCGATGATTTCTTCCACGTCCGGGATCCTCTTGCTTGAATGGCGCGGTTTATATGGGCCGGTTTATACAGTAGCTCGCTATAGATGCAACCGTGAAATAGAAAAACCCCGGACGAGTCCAGGGTTTTCATAAGCGCATGCTTGACGCAGAGGGTATCAGCCGTTCTGGCGGATACCGGCGACCAGCCAAGGCTGGTTGTCGCCCTGCGGACGTTCCATGTTCCAGCTTTCGCTGAACACTTCGCCCTGGTCGAAACGCGAAGTCTTCGACACACCGCTGAAAGTCAGGGTGGCGATAGTCTTGTCGGCACGGTCATCGACGCCGTCCAGTTGCACCTGGAGGTTGTCGATGTAGGTCGACTGGAACGCGTCGCCCAGATCCGCACGCTCACGCTTGAGGAACTCGAGCATTTGCGGGGTCACGAACTCGGCGATCTTGTCCATTTCGTTGGCATCCCAGTGCTGCTGCAGCGACTGGAAGTGGCTGCGCGCAGCTTCAAGGAAGTTCTGTTCGTTGAACCAGGCCGGCGCGTTGATTACCGGACGGGCGGCAGCCGGTGCAGCCGAACCACCGAAGATCGAACCCATGGCCGCAGGCTTTTGCTCGAACGTTTCACGCTGCATCGGCGCGCCGGCCGGAGCGAATTGCTCTTGCTGCTTGCGGCGACGAGCGGCGATGAAACGGAAGATCACGAACGCGATCAAGCCCATGATCAGGATGTCGAAGATCTGCATGCCCTGGAAGCCGCCACCCATGAACATGGATGCGAGCAGGCCACCGGCGGCAATGCCGGCCAGAGGGCCGAGCCAGCGCGAAGCACCGCCGGCCTTGGCAGCGGCGCCAGCGGCACCGGCAGTCGCCGCAGCGCCGCCCATGCCTGAGGAAGAGGGAGCCATCTGGCTGGTCTGGTGCGTCGGCGCAGCGCCGGCGCTTTTGCCACCACCAAAGCGCTTGGCGTTGGCGTCGAGGCTCATCGTCAGGCCGATGCACAACGCCATGGCGATGCTAAGAAAACGTTTCATAAAGGGAATACCCGTTTGTGGAGACACGCGCGCCATGTTGCACAGCTGAAGTGTTACTGGCTAGCGAGAGAGTGTTTCGGGCTTTTGCCTGACAGGTTACGTTCAGCTTGGTCCAGGCAATAAGGCTATGTACTTTTGTCTGTAGGAAATCGGGATGGGTTCAGTGAGAAATTTGCTCAGCGACGAAACGCCAGCATCACCACACCGGCCGTAATCAGACCGACTCCACCCCATTGACGCAGGTCGAGTTTCTCGCCCAGCAGGATCACGCCGAGCACTGCCACCAGCACCACGCTGAGCTTGTCGACTGGAGCCACCAGCGAGGCCGGGCCGACCTTTAGCGCCCGGAAATAGCACAGCCAAGATGCGCCGGTGCCCAGGCCGGATAACAGCAGGAACAGATAGCTCTTGGCGGATATTGATCCCAATGACTGATATTGGCCCGTGGCGTACAAAATCAAGGCCAGGCTGACCAGTACCACGATGGTGCGCAGGAGGGTGGCGAAGTCGGAATTGACGTTTTCGATGCCGACTTTAGCGAAGATCGCCGTCAACGCGGCGAAAGTGGCCGAGAGCAGTGCCCAGAATGTCCAGGAGGAAAAGAAGCCTGAGCCCATGTGGCTATCCCGATGATTAGCGCCAGCCCCTGTGGGGAGCGAGCTTGCTCGCGATCAGGGCGTGTCAGCCAACGCAGTGTTGAATGAAAGACCGCTTTCGCGAGCAAGCCCGCTCCCTCAGGGACGCCGTAAGGCTTATATGGCTTCGAGCTTCGCGTAGCCCAACATCAGCCACTTGCTGCCTTCGCCGAAATTCACCTGCACCCTGGCCTGAGCGCCGGCGCCTTCGAAATTCAGGATCACCCCGTCGCCAAAGATCGAGTGACGCACGGTCTGGCCGAGGCTGAAGCCGGTTTCCGGAATTTCGCTGCCGCTGAACAGGTTGCTGCCACTCATCGACTGGTTGCCGCCAAATGGTCGGCTGACGCTGTTCGACAAGCGCACTTCCTGAATCAGACCCTTCGGCACTTCTCGTACGAAACGCGACACCTTGTTGTAGGTTTCGCTGCCGTACAGGCGTCGGGTTTCAGCATAGGTCATCACCAGATTCTGCATCGCCCGGGTGATACCGACATAGGCCAGACGCCGTTCTTCCTCAAGGCGTCCCGGTTCTTCCAGGCTCATCTTGTGCGGGAACAGGCCTTCTTCCATACCCACCAGGAACACGTAAGGGAATTCCAGGCCTTTGGCGCTGTGCAGGGTCATCAACTGAATGCTGTCTTCATGCTCATCGGCCTGAGTGTCGCCGGCCTCTAGCGAAGCGTGGCCGAGGAATGCCGCCAGTGGTGACAGTTCTTCGTCTTCTTCGGTGGTCTCGAAGTTGCGTGCAGCGCTGACCAGTTCTTCAAGGTTTTCCACCCGGGCCTGGCCTTTCTCGCCTTTTTCCGCTTCGTGATACGCGATGAGGCCGGATTGCTCGATGACGGTCTGCGTCATCAGATGCAGCGGCATCTCCATGCATTTGGCGGCGAGGTTCTCGATCAGCTCGATAAACGCCCCCAACGCGCCAGCCGCCCGACCGGTCAGGCCTTTATTGGCGACCAGTTGGCGCATGGCTTCCCACATCGACACATCGCTGTGGCGCGCATGCTCGCGGATTGCTTCGACGGTTTTCTCGCCGATGCCGCGGGCCGGGACGTTGATCACCCGCTCCAGTGCCGCATCGTTGCCGCGACCTTCCAGCAAGCGCAGATAGGCCATGGCGTTTTTGATTTCCGCCCGCTCGAAGAAGCGCTGGCCGCCGTAAATGCGATACGGAATGCGTTCGCGCAGCAAGGCTTCTTCCAGAACGCGCGATTGGGCATTGGAGCGGTACAGAATCGCGATATCGCTGCGTGCCAGGCCGGTTTTCAGCGCACTTTCGATGGTTTCGACAACGTAGCGTGCTTCGTCGTGTTCATTGAACGCGGCGTACAGATTGATCGCCTCGCCATCGCCGCCGTCGGTCCACAGCTCTTTACCCAGGCGTCCGGTGTTGTTGGCGATCAGGGCGTTGGCGGCCTTTAGGATGCCGGCGGTGGAGCGGTAGTTCTGCTCCAGGCGAATGGTCACCGAATCCGGGAAGTCGGAGGAGTACTGATGAATGTTTTCGATTTTCGCGCCGCGCCAGCCGTAGATCGACTGGTCGTCATCGCCAACCACCATCAGGCTGTCGCCGCCCTTGCCCAGCAGACGCAACCAGGCGTACTGCACGGCGTTGGTGTCCTGGAATTCGTCCACCAGAATGTGCCGGAAACGCTTCTGATAATGCGCCAACAGGCCCGGATGATCGCGCCACAGGTCGAGTGCGCGCAGCAGCAGCTCAGAGAAGTCGATGACGCCGGCACGCAGGCAAGCCGCCTCGTAGGCCTCATAGATGCTGCGCATGGTTGCCAGGTACAGATCGCCGCTGGCCTGAATGTGTTTGGGACGCAGACCTTCGTCTTTCTGCCCATTGATGAACCACTGGGCCTGACGGGCCGGCCAGCGTTGTTCGTCCAGACCCAGCTCGCGAATCACTCGCTTGACCAGCCGCTGCTGATCGTCGCTGTCGAGAATCTGGAAAGTCTGGCTCAAGCCCGCTTCCTGCCAGTGTGCCCGCAGCAAGCGGTGCGCCAGGCCGTGGAAGGTGCCGACCCACATGCCCGCCGGGTTGATACCCAGCAACTGCTCGATGCGATGACGCATCTCGGCAGCGGCCTTGTTGGTGAAGGTCACCGACAAAATGGAGTGGGGCGAGGCGTTTTCGACCTGGATCAACCAGGCGATACGGTGCACCAGCACTCGGGTTTTACCGGAGCCAGCACCGGCCAGGACCAACTGACGGCCAACGGGGGCCGCTACGGCCTGGCGTTGGGCATCGTTGAGGGAGTTCAGCAGAAGGGAGAGATCATCGCGCATCGGGGCATTCTAGGGCGCGCCGCAGGCCCGGGCAAACCGAGCTTTGCATTAGCCGATGAAAGTCCTGCCAGTGACGACCGGTCGGTCACTGCCTACAGGCGTCAGCCCGCCTCGCTTTGCGGGTTTTTTCAGTGGCGAGGGGGCGAAAAGTTTCCGTGAAATTATGATCTGGAGCAGTTTGGCAACAGGATCGGCTTGTGTATGCTCCGTCCACGTTTCGGGCGCACGCCCTCCTTATAAGAACAAGAACGTTGCCCATGACCCTCAGCTCCGAACTGTCGGGCCCCTCTGTGGAACCCCGGGTTATTCGCCGGCATTACGCCACCGAAATGGCGGTCGAGCGCACACGCCTGCTGTATCAGGGCTCTTTATTGCCCACGCTGTTCATGTTGATCAATGGTCTGGTCTGCGCCGGTTTGCTCTGGAGCCCGCAGCGTTACTTCGTGGTCAGCGTCTGGCTGGTGTGGTTGCTGTTGCTGGTCGCATTACGGGTGATTCAGGTGGCCGCGTTCGATTCGGCGATTCCCCATCGTCAAGCCCAGCCGATCTGGTTCCGGATGTTCCTGATCGGCTCGACCATGACCGGCCTGACCCTGGCCGGGGCTGGCATCGCTCTGGTGCCGGCCGACAATTTCATGCAGCAAGCCTGGGTGTTCGGCCTGATCGGCGCCGCGACCCTCTCGGCCAGTGTTGCCTATGCCGTGAGCCTGCCGGCGTTCTTGTCCTTTACCTTGCCGTGCCTGCTGCCGGCGATCGGTTTTCTGTTCTGGGGCGGCGATGAGCAGGCGCGCGGCTGGGGTTGGCTGGGGCTGATCCTGCTGGGTTCGCTGAGCGTGGTGGCGTGGCAGGTCAATCGTCTGATCGATCGCGGTTTGCTGCGACGCTTCCAGAATCAGCACCTGATCGAACACCTGCAACAGACGCAGTCGCGCAGCGAGCAACTCAATCAGGAGCTGGCCAGGGAAATCGAGCACCGTCGCTGTGCCGAGGGCCAATTGCGCGAAGCGCAGGTCGAACTGGAAGACCGCGTCGCCCAGCGCAGTCGTGAACTGGACGCCGCTAACCAGGCGTTGAGCAAAAGCGAGGCGCGCCTGGCACTGGCGTTGAAAGCCAGTGAGTTGGGGCTGTGGGACTGGAATCTGCAAACCGACGAAGTCCATCACACGCAGATTCAGGAGCTGTTCGGCCTCGCCCCGGAATACGTCACAGCGATCCTGCGCGACCTCAAGCCGCGGCTGCACCCGCAAGACCTGCCGGTGCTCAAACACGCGCTGATCGAGCATTTGAAGGGCCGCACCGAGGACTACCAGATCGAATACCGCGTGCGTCACGGCGACGGCCACTGGGTGTGGATCGAGGACCGTGGTCGCGCCGTTGAGCGCAGCGAGAGCGGGCGGGTGATCCGCATGCTCGGCACGCGCCGCGACATCAGCGCCAGTAAACACCTTGAAGAACAGCAGCGACTGGCGGCGACCGTGTTTGAAGCGGCCAGCGAAGGCATCGTGATTCTCGATCCGAACTACGCGCTGATCGCGATCAATCAGGCCTTCAGTCGGGTCACGGGGTACGACATCGACGACATGCTGGGGCGTAACGTCGTCGAGTTGCCGTGCAGCCGCGATGCCCGCCGCCATTACGTTGCGATCCGCCATGCGCTGGAACAGCACGGCAGTTGGCAGGGCGAACTGGTGGAGACCCGCAAGAACGGTGAGCTGTATCCGCAGTGGCTACAACTTAACGCGGTGCGCGATAGTCGGGGAAATGTCAGCCATATCGTGGGCTTTTTCGCCGATCTGTCAGCACGGCGCGAATCCGAAGAGCGCATGCGTTATCTGGCCCATTACGACGAACTCACAGGTCTGGCCAACCGCTCGCTGTTCCGCGAACGCCTGCACGAAGCGCATCAACGGGTGCGGCAGGGCGGGCGACGCAGTCTGGCGCTGCTGCACATCAATCTGGATCGCTTCAAACTGCTCAATGACAGTCTGGGTCACGAAATCGCTGACCAGTTGCTGCAAAAAATGGCGCGACGGTTGGTTAATGCCTTACCGGAAGCCGACACCATTGCCCGGTTGTCCGGCGACGAATTTGCGGTGCTCTTCGATGCCTACGGCAACCTGTCGAGTCTGGCCCGAGTGGCCACGCGATTGGCGGCCAAACTGCGCCTGCCGCTGACGGTCGAAGGCCATGAGTTGGTGGTCAGTGCATCGATGGGCATCAGCATGTTGCCGGACAATGCGCGGGAGATTTCCGCGCTGCTCAGTCAGTCGAACATGGCCATGCAACATGCCAAACATTTGGGCGGCAACAACTTCCAGTTTTATACCGACAGCTTGCAGGCCAGCACCCTTGAGCGCTTGCAACTGGAAAACCAGTTGCGCAAAGCCATCGAAGAGCAGCAGTTGAAGGTGTTCTACCAGCCCAAGCTGTGCCTGGAGACCGGGCGCCTGAATGCGGCGGAAGCGCTGGTGCGCTGGGATCATCCAACCATGGGCCGAGTGCCGCCGGGGGACTTCATCGGTCTGGCCGAAGAAACCGGACTGATCGGGCCGATCGGCGAATTCGTGCTGCGCCAGGCCTGCTGGCAGGCGTGCGAATGGCAGCGTCAGGGGCTGGCGCCGATCCGTGTTTCGGTGAACCTGTCGGTGCACCAGTTGCGCCAAGGCAAACTGGTCAGTCTGGTGCGCCAGGTGCTGGAAGAAACCGGGCTGGCGCCGCACTACCTCGAACTGGAACTGACCGAGAGCCAGTTGCTCGACAGCGTCGAACACATCATCGCGACCTTCCAGCAACTGCGCGATCTGGGGGTGAAACTGGCGATTGATGATTTCGGCACAGGCTATTCGTCGCTCAGTTACCTCAAGCGCATCCCGGTGGATTACGTGAAGATCGATCAGGCGTTTATCCGGGGTTTGGGGGAGGGCAGTGAAGACGCGGCGATCACCCGGGCGATCATCGCCATGGCCCATGGGTTGTCGCTGAAAGTGGTGGCCGAGGGGGTCGAGCGGCAGGAGCAACTGGAATTTTTGCGTGCCGAGCGTTGCGATGAAGTGCAGGGTTATCTGATCAGTCGACCGGTGGAAGCTGCCGATCTGGCCGGGCTTTTGCGCGAACAGGACAATACGTTTTAAGGGCTACATGTATGCCATCGCGCCTGATATGGGGGCATGGAGTTACGCATTGAGCAGGCAAAAAGCCGATTCATGTAGTATAACTACAAGCTTGCTACATCCCCGACCATAAGAAGAGTCCAGCCCCGTGAATCTGCTGCAACACATCGCCCAATCACGTCACCTGTTACGCAAGTCGGAGCTCAAGGTCGCCGACCACGTGCTGCTTGACCCTGCGGCGGTGATGCACAGTTCCATGGCCGACCTGGCCCACAGCGTCGGCATCAGCGAGCCAACCATCGTGCGTTTTTGCCGTGCCATCGGTTGCTCCGGGTTTCAGGATCTGAAACTCAAACTGGCGCAGAGCCTGGCCGCCGGTGCCAGTTTCGGCCAGTTCGCGATCCATGAGGACGACTCGGTCGCCGATTACAGCCTGAAGATTTTCGACACGACGTTGCACACCCTGATGGAGGTTCGCGAGAAGCTCGATCCGGTGGAACTGCAGCGCGCAGTGACGCTGATGTCCCAGGCCCAGCGCGTCGAGTTCTATGGCTTTGGCGCATCGGGCGCCGTGGCGGCGGACGCGCAGCACAAGTTCTTCCGCTTGCTGCTGACGGCGGCGGCGTATTCCGACCCGCACATGCAAGCGATGTCGGCGGTGACGTTGAAGCCGACCGACGTGGCGATCTGCATTTCCCAGTCCGGGCGTTCGAAGGATTTGCTGATTACTGCCAACCTGGTGCGCGAGAGCGGCGCGTCACTGATCACGTTGTGCCCGAGCCAGACGCCGTTGGCTGAATTGTCCACGGTCAATCTGGCGATCGATGTGCATGAAGACACCGAAATCTATACGCCGCTGACTTCGCGCATTGCGCATCTGGTGGTCATCGACGTCTTGGCGATGGGCGTGGCCATGGCGCGGGGGCCGAGTCTGGTCAACCACCTCAAGAGCGTGAAGCGCAGCCTGCGCAGCTTGCGGCTCTCACCAAAAGCTGTGAAAGCCTTAGACGACTAAAGCAAGGTCGCGCCCACATTTGATCCCCAGGACACAAGAGGTGTGTCCGCGGCAGATCCACTGTGGGAGCGGGCTTGCTCGCGAAGGCATTCCCTAAAACACCCTCGCCCTGCGAAACTTTCATCGCACTGTCATCCCCGCGAAGCCAAACCGTCATCCCCCGCGCCTATCGTGAAACTCCCGTACTCGCCTTGGGAGACTCGAAATGGCTCAGCCCTACGAAGAACGCAACAGCGCAGCGAAAACCCGTCGTCAGCAGGAAGATCAGCGCCGCATGGAATTTCGCCGTGCCATCGAAGATCGCTTCGAACTCCGCCAGCTTCAGGCCCAGATCGGAGATTTTCCCGAGGAAGGCAAACTCAACTACTGGCACGCGGCACCGGCAGCTTCCCGTCGAAGCGTTCAACCAGCGCGCTGATCTGTGCCCGTTCGCTGCGGATAAACGCCAGGAAGGCGTGTGCCACCGGTGACAGCCGTTTGGCTTTGGCTTGCACCAGGCACCAACTGCGAAACAGTGGCAACTCTTCGACCGGCAGCTCGACCAGGCCACCGGTCGCCAGCTCCAGGTTCAGGGCGTGGCGCGTCAACAGCGCCACGCCCAGGCCCGCCACCACGCATTCGCGCTGAGCTTCGGCCGAGGCCACTTCCTGAGTCTGGGTGAAGTGCACGCGTTTCTCTTTGAAGTATTCCTCGCAGGCCAGTCGTGTACCTGAGCCCGGTTCGCGGATCAGCAAGGTGTAAGGCTCCAGATCCTGCAAGCGCAACGTCCCCAAGTGCGCCAGCGGATGATCCGGGCGGGCCACGGCAACAATCGGGTTGTTGAGGAATGGCAGGAACTCCAGGCCCATGTCCTGAGGCACCATCGACATGATCACCAGGTCGTCACGGTTATCCGAGAGGCGCCGAATGACCTGGCCACGGTTGACCACGGTCAGTTGCAGGTTCACCTCCGGGTGCTGACGCTTGAAGGCGGCGAACAGGTGCGGTACGAAATACTTGGCGCTGGATTCCACGGCCAGTTTCAGTTGGCCTTGCAGTGAACCCTGCATGTCCGACAGCTGCATATCGAGGTTTTCCAGGCGCCCGAAAATGTCCCGGCTGGCGCGCTGCAGAGCTTCGGCGGCTTCGGTCATGTAGAGTTTTTTGCCGACGTAATCGAATAATGGCTGCCCGATCAGCTCCTCGAGCTGACGAATCTGAAGGCTGACGGCCGGTTGCGTGAGAGACATTTCATCCGCCGCGCGGCTGTAGGAGCGCAAATCACACACTTCGTTGAAGATCTGCAATTGACGCAATGTCATACGCATCAGGGACTTACGCATTTTTTACAGGCTCTGAAGGCTGGCGAGTGTTTCAACTATAAGTCTTTGCTTATGCCTGACCCAATTTTTATTCATTTTTGTTAATTCCTTTCGAGCGCTAGTGTGGAGTCGCGACTAAATTGAAACATTTGGTCACGCGTCGACCTGGGTCTAGCAGGTCGTGGTGCCACCGGCTCAAGGGAACCTCCAAGTGATAACAAAGATCCTGATCGCCAACCGTGGTGAGATTGCCGTACGAATCGTGCGAGCCTGCGCCGAAATGAGCATTCGCTCGGTTGCGATTTTTTCCGACGCCGACCGCCATGCCTTGCATGTGAAGCGTGCGGACGAGGCCTACAGCATCGGTGCCGAGCCACTGGCCGGTTATCTGAACCCGCGCAAACTGGTGAACCTGGCGGTTGAAACCGGCTGCGATGCGTTGCACCCCGGTTACGGTTTCCTTTCGGAAAACGCTGAACTGGCAGACATCTGCGCCGAACGCGGTATTAAATTCATTGGCCCCTCGGCAGAAGTCATCCGCCGCATGGGCGACAAGACCGAAGCGCGCCGCAGCATGATCAAGGCCGGCGTACCGGTCACCCCAGGCACCGAAGGCAACGTATCGGGTATTGAAGAAGCCCTCACTGAAGGCGACCGCATCGGCTACCCGGTGATGCTCAAAGCCACCTCCGGTGGCGGTGGCCGCGGTATCCGGCGCTGCAACAGCCGCGAAGAACTCGAACAGAACTTCCCTCGCGTTATCTCCGAAGCCACCAAGGCCTTCGGTTCGGCGCAAGTGTTCCTGGAAAAATGCATCGTCAATCCCAAGCACATCGAAGCGCAGATCCTCGGCGACAGCTTTGGCAACGTGGTGCACCTGTTCGAGCGTGACTGCTCGATCCAGCGCCGCAACCAGAAGCTGATCGAAATCGCCCCGAGCCCGCAACTGACCCCGGAACAGCGCGCCTACATCGGCGACCTGTCGGTGCGTGCGGCCAAGGCTGTGGGCTATGAGAATGCTGGCACCGTGGAGTTTCTGCTCGCCGAGGGCGAGGTGTACTTCATGGAGATGAACACCCGGGTGCAGGTGGAGCACACCATCACCGAAGAAATCACCGGGATCGACATCGTCCGTGAGCAGATTCGCATCGCTTCCGGCCTGCCGCTGTCGGTGAAGCAGGAAGACATTCAGCACCGTGGTTTTGCGTTGCAGTTTCGCATCAACGCCGAAGACCCGAAAAACAACTTCCTGCCAAGCTTCGGCAAGATCACTCGTTACTACGCCCCGGGTGGCCCGGGCGTGCGTACCGACACGGCGATCTACACCGGCTACACCATTCCGCCTTACTACGACTCCATGTGCCTGAAGCTGGTTGTGTGGGCACTGACCTGGGAAGAGGCGATGGACCGTGGCCTGCGCGCACTCGACGACATGCGTCTGCAAGGCGTGAAGACCACTGCCGCGTACTATCAGGAAATCCTGCGCAACCCGGAATTCCGTAGCGGCCAGTTCAATACCAGCTTCGTTGAAAGCCATCCTGAACTGACCAACTACTCGATCAAGCGCAAACCCGAAGAGCTGGCCCTGGCCATCGCCGCCGCCATCGCCGCCCACGCAGGCCTGTGAGGAATAGAACAATGACCAAAAAGATTTTTGTAACCGACACCATCCTGCGCGACGCCCACCAATCGCTGCTCGCCACCCGCATGCGCACCGAAGACATGCTGCCGATCTGCGACAAGCTCGACAAAGTCGGCTACTGGTCGCTGGAATGCTGGGGCGGCGCGACCTTCGACGCCTGCGTACGCTTTCTGAAAGAAGACCCGTGGGAGCGCCTGCGCCAACTGCGCGCCGCGCTGCCTAACACGCGTCTGCAAATGCTCCTGCGCGGGCAGAACCTGCTCGGCTACCGCCACTACAGCGACGACGTGGTCAAAGCCTTCGTCGCCAAGGCCGCAGTCAACGGTATCGACGTGTTCCGCATCTTCGACGCGATGAACGACGTGCGTAACTTGCGCGTGGCCATCGAAGCGGTGAAAGCGGCGGGCAAACATGCCCAGGGCACCATCGCTTACACCACCAGCCCGGTGCACACCATCGACGCCTTTGTGGCGCAGGCCAAGCAAATGGAAGCCATGGGTTGCGACTCGGTGGCGATCAAGGACATGGCCGGTCTGCTGACCCCGTACGCCACGGGTGAGTTGGTCAGGGCGTTGAAAGCCGAACAGTCGCTGCCCGTGTTCATCCACTCCCACGACACGGCCGGTCTGGCTGCCATGTGCCAGCTCAAGGCAATCGAAAACGGTGCCGACCACATCGACACCGCAATCTCCAGCTTCGCCTCGGGCACCAGCCATCCGGGCACCGAGTCGATGGTCGCCGCTCTTAAAGGCACCGAGTACGACACCGGTCTGAACCTTGAACTGCTGCAAGAGATCGGTCTGTACTTCTATGCCGTGCGCAAGAAGTACCACCAGTTTGAAAGCGAATTCACAGCGGTCGACACTCGCGTTCAAGTCAACCAGGTGCCGGGCGGGATGATCTCCAACCTCGCCAACCAGTTGAAAGAGCAGGGCGCCCTGAACCGCATGGCCGAAGTGCTGGCGGAAATCCCGCGTGTGCGTGAGGACCTCGGCTACCCACCGCTGGTGACCCCGACTTCGCAGATCGTCGGCACTCAGGCGTTCTTCAACGTGCTGGCCGGCGAGCGCTACAAGACCATCACCAACGAAGTGAAGCTGTATTTGCAGGGTGGCTACGGCAAAGCGCCGGGCGTGGTCAACGAGAAACTGCGTCGTCAGGCCATCGGCAGCGAAGAAGTGATCGACGTACGTCCGGCCGATCTGCTCAAGCCGGAAATGACCAAGCTGCGAGCCGATATCGGCGCACTGGCCAAGTCCGAAGAAGACGTGCTGACCTTCGCCATGTTCCCGGAAATCGGTCGCAAGTTCCTCGAAGAGCGAGCCGCCGGCACCCTCACGCCGGAGGTGCTGTTGCCGATTCCTGAAGCCGGCAAAGTCGCGTCGTCGGGCGGCGAAGGTGTGCCGACCGAGTTCGTCATCGACGTTCACGGCGAAACCTACCGCGTCGACATCACCGGTGTTGGCGTCAAGGCTGAAGGCAAGCGTCACTTCTACCTGTCCATCGACGGCATGCCGGAAGAAGTGGTGTTCGAACCGCTCAACGAATTCGTCGGCGGTGGCAGCAGCAAGCGCAAGCAAGCCTCGGCGCCGGGCCACGTCAGCACCACCATGCCGGGCAACATCGTCGACGTGCTGGTCAAGGAGGGCGATACCGTCAAGGCCGGCCAAGCGGTGTTGATTACCGAAGCCATGAAGATGGAAACCGAAGTCCAGGCCGCTGTTGCCGGTAAGGTCACGGCGATTCATGTGGCCAAGGGCGACCGGGTCAATCCGGGTGAAATCCTGATCGAGATCGAAGGCTGAGATAACAGCCTCGGTACAACGCTTTAAACCTCGGGGGGGCATGTGCTCCCCTTTTTTTCGTCCGGGTTTTGACTGAATCACGCAAATCCCGTGTGGGAGCGGGCTTGCTCGCGAATGCGGTGTATCAGTCACAGATCATGTCGACTGACACTCCCTCTTCGCGAGCAATCTCCCACAGGGACAGTGTTCAGACCATCAGAACGCCATTCGCCACTGGCCCATCACACTGTGAGTACGGCTTTCGGTTCCGAAATCCCCCGTGATGCCTAGCCCAACGGTGTGGTTGGCCGACAGGCCAAGGTCGAGGCCAGCATCGACGCCCAGACTGTTTCGATCCAGCGCGGCACCGGCCACTTCAAAGCGTTTCCCACCCTTGAGCAGTTGTTGGCGGGCATCGCTGTCGAGTTCGCCGAAGGTATGTTTCCAGCCGGCGGCGAATCGCGGCGTCAGGCTCATGCCGTTGTCCAGTCGGCTGATTTTCGCTGCACGCAGGCCGAAGAGGCTGCTGAGGTTGTCGCGGGTTTGCCCGAACACCTTCAGCGCCGCATCGCCGCCTTTTTCGCTGTAGCTGTCACGTTGATAACGCTGATAGCCGAGGCTGGCGAACGGTTCGAGCGTCACGTTGTTATGGCCGAAATTGAAGCCCAGTTCGGCAAAGGCCTGCTGGGTGTTGGCGTCGTAGTTGCCCTTCAGGCGGTCGCTGAAGCCCTTGAACACCACTCGACGTTTGCTGCTGCCGTCATGGCTGGCGTAGGTCGCCCCGAGGCGCAGGGCCAGTGGCCCGTCCTGACGCACGGCATAGGCGCCGAGGTGCCAGCTGTCGAGGTCGCCATCGTACTGGCGGGCATCCAGTTTCGTCTGGGATTTACCGCCCAGCAGGCCGATATGCCATTGCTCATCGAGTCGCCAATCCGCGCCCATGACCAGACCCTGGGTGGCGTGTTTCAGGGTGCTGTCGTGATCGCGATCGACCTTGCCACCATGGCCGATGGCCTGAACCCAGACGCGTCCGGAGTCTGCACTGCCGGCCGCCTGCCGGGGTGAACTGCCAGAGCCAGACGCAGCGCCCGAGCGGCTATCCAGTTGGCGCATGGCCGAAAGCATGCTCGCGCTTACAGGCGTGATGCTGCTCAATGTGGCTTTGGCGAGGTTGGCGTTGCCGCCGGCGGCCAACTGCTCGATGGCAATCGGTGCGGTGCTTTTGTCGCTAGCCAACAGTGCGACGACCGCAGCGTTTTGGGGGGCCGCTGTTTGAGGGGCTGACGGTGTGGCGACAGGGGCGGCACGCACCGCCACCGCGTCTTCTGAAATGGGTGCTTCTTCTGACGTGGAAGATGGACTTGTCGCCAGTACGGGCGTTGTTGTCGGTAGTGGTGCTGATATCGGTGGTCGATCCGGGATCGATGGCTCTTCAATACTTTCGGCTACTGCACGACCGTTGTCGGTGGTGGCCACGCTAGGCAGGGAGACCTCGTTGCGTGCGTAGGTCAGTCCCACAGATTTTTTGTTGTATTGAGGTGTGGCTGTCATGAACGCCAGATCGTTCAGTATCGTGCCGAACTGACCTTCAACCTTGCTGGCTTCGATGATTTTGTACTGGCTGCTTTGCGGGTATTCCCCTGCAACTGCAACGACTTTCAAGGTGGCGCCTTCAAGTTTGGCAGTGCCGTCTACCTTGATCGTTTGACCACTGCTGCCGGGGGCGACCTCATAAGACAGTTCAGCATTCGGGGATAGGCTCAAACTGCCTTTCACTCGAGGGCTACCATGCAATCCATTGACCATGAGCAGGCCGTTAACGTGCAAGTTTCCTACCGAGCCCTTACCCGCAAAGCTGCCGCCGTTCTCGACATAGACATCCCCTTTTATGCTTCCATTGTTGAAGAGTTTGCCAGCGGTAACCGCCCCACCGCTGATGGTGCCCTGGTTGGTCAGCGCACCGTTGTGTGTTACCAGCACGCCTTGGTTGAAGTCTCCCTTTGTGCTCAGCGTCCAGTCTCCGCGCACGAGAAACAGTGCATTGAAATTGCGGGTGTCTTTCAGCGTGCCCCCCTCGGAGATATCCAGTAGCAGCATGTTGTCCCCCTTGCCACCATCCAACTGCCCCGTGAAGCTTGCGTCGTCTTGAAGAGCGATCAAATCGTTGAGTTCCGTTCCTCGAAAAGTGCTCTGGGGTGTATTGAAGGCAATCGGAACGGTCGCTTTATCGTTGATAAAGTCCTTAATCCTCCCAAGAGATTCTGCATAGACGGTGTCTTCGGGCTGTTCTGGCACCTGCGCGGTGGACGCAGCGTCAGAGGCTTCAGGTAGTTGCTGGGCGTTTGCAATCTTTGCGCAGCCCAGCGCCAACGCAATGGCTAAAGCCAAGTGTTGTGGTTTGAATGTGTGTTGAATGAGCATCAAGCAAGGCCTTTTTTGAAAGAAGGCCAAACTCTAGGGACGCAGCAAAAATTTTGATGTCGGCTACTTCCCGCCGTTTTGCAGGCGCTGTCGCGTCATTTTGTCGAAATCTTCCGCTATATCCGGAACCGGTATTTTTACGCGACTATACCGGCTCCTTTTCCTACGACTAATCAAGACCACACTGGCTATTCAACGATCAAAAACTCATCTGCCACTGCCCGATCAACCCGTGATTGCGACTGTTGCTGCCGATTTCGCCGCTATACCCCACCCCCAGCGTATGCCGAGCAGAAATCCCCACGTCCAGCCCGGCCTCCAGCACCAGACTGTCCCGATCCAAAGAACTGCCGTCCACATTGAACGCCGTGCCGCCCACCACAAAGGCCTGGCGCGTCGAGCTGCTGACGTCGCCGTAAGTGTGTTTCCAGCCCGCCGCCATGCGTGGCGTCAGGCTCATGCCGTTGTCCAGACTGCTCAGGTGCGCCAGGCGCAGGCCGAAGGTGCTGCTGAAGTTGTCCTGGGTCTGGCTGTCGACTTGCAGCGCAGCGGCGCCGCCCTTTTCCCGGTAGCTGTCGCGGTGGTAGCGCTGGTAGCCGAGGCTGGCGAATGGTTCGGCGCTGAGGCGGCCGCTGCCCATGGCGTAACCGAGTTCGGCGAAGGCTTGCTGGCTGTCGGCGTCATAGTCGCCTTTGGGGCGATCACTGAAACCGTTGAAAGCGATGGTGCGTTTGCTTTCGCCTTGATGGCCGCTGTACGCCGCGCCGAGGCGCAGTGAGAGCGGGCCGTTCTGATGTAGGGCATAAACGCCGGCGTGCCAGCTCTCGACATTGCCATCGACGCCTGTGGCGTCCAGATCGGTTTTCGAATAACCGCCCAATACGCCCAATCGCCATGCTGAATTCAGCGACCAGTCGGCACCGAGCACGCTGCCCTTTGAGCGTTGCTCCAGACCGCTGCTGCCGTGTTCGCCGTCGAGCTTGCCGTAGCCGCCGATGGCTTGCAGCCAGAGGCGGCCGCGAGCGTTCGGATCGTTCAGGTTGCGCGCCTCGGACGGCACGCCGTTGGCTGCCAGCACAGGGGTTTCGCGTTGATCGAGGCCGACCATCAGTCCTGGGCTGCCGCCGATCTGCTGCATCGCCGAGAGCATGCTGTTGCCCACCTGGCTGCTGGCGCCAAGGGTGGCGCTGGTCAGGTTGGCATTGCTGGCCCCGGCCAGTTGCTCGATTGCCGCGCCGGCAGTGCTTTGGGTGGTGTTGAGCAGGGCGTTGTATAGCGCGTTGTGCTTGCCCATTGAGGCCAGACTGTTGGCGGCGCTACTGCCGTTGCCGGTGGCGGCGAAATCTTTGAAGGCGACGTCGTTACGGGTGTATGTCAGGTCGACTTGAGTTGGCGTGTAGGCCAGCGTGGGTGTGAGAAAGGCGTAATCGCTGCTGACCTTGCCGAAGGTGCCGTTGACCTGCGTGGCTTGCAGCACGGTGTAATGGCTCTGCCACGGATAGGTGCCGCTGCCGGGATTAACGGCCAGGGTCGCGCCGTTGAGATTCGCGGTGCCACCGACCTGTACTGGCGCGCTGCTGCCGTCGGCGTTGACGCCGTAGGCGAGGGTGGCTGCGCTGCCCATGTTCAAGTCACGCACAATCGTCGTGCGGCCCAGGCCCGTGTCTGTGCGCAATGTACCGTTGACGTTGAGGCTGCCCACCGAACCGCCCCCGGCATACACCCCGCCAGCATCCACGGTGAGGTTGCCGGCGATAGCGCCCTGGTTGATCAGCGTCGCGCCGTTGCGCACTGCGCCGCCGTCGCTGAAATCGCCGCTACCGGTCAGCGTCCACGCGCCTTGCTTGACCTCCAGCCACTCGAAATTGCGACTGTCGCTGAAGCTGCCACCCGCCACGTCGTCCATCACTACCCGGTCGTAACCGCTGCCGCCATCGACCACACCGATAAAGCGGCTGCCATTGCGCAAGGTCACGCTGTCGTTGCCACCGCCCAGATCCAGTGCCAGGCCATTGCTGCCGCTGAGGGTGCCGCCGTTGACCACGTTGTCGGCGAACTCACCGACGAACTTCACGCCAAAACCGTCGAGGCCCTGGACGGTGCCGAAGTTTTCCAGCGTGGTTGCCGCCAGCCCCGAGCCGTCGCTACCGTCGTCTACCAGGATCGCGCTGTTAGCGCCGCTGATCAGGGCGCCGCTGGCGTTGAAAATGTAGCCGCCGCCCAGGGCGATGCCTTCACTGCCGTTGGCGAACCCGCCCTTGTCGACACCGCCCGCGCCAACGCCTTGAATGGTGCCGTAGTTTTCGATGTGGGCGATCTTGTCGATGTCCACGCCGTCGCCATCACCGTTGGCTTGCAGCCCGGCGTACGCGCCGGTAATGGTGCCGTGGTTGATCACCGTACCATCGCCGTCGGAGCCGAAGCCCGAGCCGTTGCGCCCGGTGATCTGTCCGTAGTTGACCAGTGTCGCGCCCAGGTCAGTGGTGATGCCGTGGCGGCCGCCGGAAATGACGCCGTCGTTGGTGATCGACACACCCGTGGCGGTATCGATATCGATGCCGTCGAATTTTTGGTCGGCGTTGTGCGAATCGCCCGTCGAGATCTCGCCGTAGTTGGTAATCGTCGCATTGGCGCCGGTCTTCATGCCGTCGCTGGCCTCGCCGCGAATCAGCCCGCCCGCACGGTTGATGATCGTGGTTTTCACCCCGTCGCGGCGCAGCGCATCCAGGTCCAGCCCTTGACCGGTGGTGGAGCGAATGACGCCACTGTTGTCGATCAACAGGCTGCCGCTGACGAAGTTGCTGTCGATGCGCAACGCATCATTGGCACCGAGGATCTGCCCGCCGCTGCGGTTGTAGAGGGCGTAATTGCGTGCCTGGCTCAGGTCGCCGCTGCTGTCGATGGCCCGGCCGCCAGTGGAGATGATGTTGCCGGCGTTATCGATCACCACGCCGACACCGCTGGTGTTGTCCTTCAGGCTGACAGCCTTGCCACTGTTGGTGATGCTGCCCGGCGCCGAAATCGTCAGCGTGTCGCTGCCACCGAGGGTTTGCGAAGCCGTGGTGGCGCTGTCGATCTGCACGGTTTTGCCGTGAGCGGCCGTGGTGGCGATCAACAGGGCGATGGCGAGGGACAATCGCTGAGGCGAGAAGGGCATGGGCGGACGGCCTTTTGTTATAAGCGGGCCGTCCTGTATAGCGATGGGGTTTTACAGAATGATGTCGGTGATAGTGCAGAGCACCTTAGGTACGGCGTTCGTAAGCCTTGCCGTAATGGCGCTCCATGCGTGCCTGGATCAGCTCAAGCCCGATCGACATCACCCAGTAAATGATCGCGGCGGTCGTGAGCATTTCGATGTAGCGATAGCTTGATCGACCATACGACTGCGCCAGAAACATCACCTCCCAAACGCCCATCACCGAGATCAGCGACGAGTCTTTGAGCATGGAAATGAATTGGTTGGTGGTTGGCGGGATGATCGTGCGCATGGCCTGGGGCAGGGTGATGCGCCAGAAAATCACCGACTCACGCATGCCCAGCGCCAGTGACGCTTCGCGTTGACCATAGGGGACGCCGAGGATGCCGGCGCGGAAAATTTCGCTGAGATAAGCGCCATAGTTCAGCGACAGGGCGATGATCCCGGCAACGATGGCGCCGGGTACGATGCCCAATTGCGGCAAGCCGAGATAGATCAGCAGGATCTGGATCAGCAGCGGCGTGCCGCGAAAAAACGAAGCGTAGAAACTGGCGATGCCAAACGCCACGGCACTTTTCGACAAGCGCCCCAACGCGGTGACGAAGCCCAGCAATGACGAGGCGACTATCGAACACACGCACAGAAACAACGTCAGCGCCGCGCCTTGCAGGAAGCCATTGGGTGCCAGCTTCAGGCCGACCAGGTTGGGCAGCTTGTCGAGGATGATCGAGAACTTCAGGTCGAAGCTCAGGAAGAACCCGGCGCACAGGCAGAACATCGCCGCCCAGGTCAGGTACAACCGCGTACGAAAACCGAAGAGCCGTTGCAGGCGTGATGCAGCCACCGGTTGCGGTGGCTGTGGAGGTGTCGGGAAAGAAGTCATTGACTGATGTCGGCGCCGATCCATTTTTGTGAGAGCTTGCTCAGGGTGCCGTCCTGCTTGAGCTGCGCAAACACCTCGCGCACTTTGGCATCCCACTGGGCGTCACCCTTTTCGATGGCCACCGAATTCGGTTCCGAATACAGCGGCGCACCGGCCAGTTTGAAGCGTTTGTCTTCGTTCAGGCGTGGCTGCGCGGTGACGAGGTTGGTGAGGATCGCGTCCAGACGCACACCGGCCCCCAGGCCCAGGTCCTGGAAGGCAACGTTGTCGGTATCGTACGGTGCGATCTGCACGTCTTCGAACGGGTACTGCAACTGCGTGTCTTCGGCGCCTTCGATGACCAGATTCTTGTTCAGATAACTTTCGTAGCTGGAGGCGCTGGTGAGGCCGACCTTCATGCCGCTCAGGTCCTTGGCGCCGTGGATGCGGTCATCCTTGGCGTTGACCACGATCACCGCAGGGGAGGCGTAGTACTCGACCGGGAAATCGAACACTTCGGAGCGGGCCTTGCTCGGGGTCATCGAGCAGATGCAGATGTCGTAGCGCCCGCTCCAGCGGCCGGCGGCGATGACGTCCCAGGACGGCGTTTCCAGACGCAGCTTAACCCCCAGTTTGTCCGCCACGGCTTTGGCGACATCAACGTCGAAACCGTCGAGCTGGTTGTCTTCGTTGAGAAACGAGAACGGTGGATAACTTTCCATCAGCACGCCAACCAGTTCTTTTTTCTGCTCGACGCGATCCAGTGTGGCGCCGCCGAAGGCTTGGGAGGAGGCGGCCAGAATCGTCAGGCCCAGGGCCAGTAGCGGTTGAAATTTCACAGTCGATCCCTGGTTGAAAAAGAGGTTGTCATTAACGGAATGGTGCGTATTAAATAGTTATAAGAACGACTCTGATAGTGAGTTATTTTCATAAGCTTATGAGTGAAAGGCATATGGGCGCAGCAAGCACGATTATTCTCGATGGCGGCATGGGCCGTGAGTTGCAACGCGCCGGTGCGCCATTCCGGCAACCCGAGTGGTCAGCGCTGGCGTTGAGCGAAGCGCCGCAGGCGGTGGAAGCGGTACACGCCGCTTACATCGCCAGCGGGGCCAATGTGATCACCAGCAACAGTTACGCGGTGGTGCCGTTCCACATCGGCGAAGAACGTTTCGCCGCTGAAGGGCAGGCGCTGGCGGCGTTGGCCGGTGAACTGGCGCGGCGTGCGGTGCAGGCTTCGGGCAAAGCGGTGCGAGTGGCCGGTTCGTTGCCGCCGTTGTTTGGCTCCTATCGTCCGGATCTGTTCGAGGCGTCCCGGGTGACCGAGTTGCTGGGCCCGTTGGTCAAGGGGCTGGCACCGCACGTTGATCTTTGGCTGGCGGAAACCCAAAGCTCGATCGTCGAGGCGCGCGCCATTCACGCCGGGCTGCCGCAGGACGGCAAGCCGTTCTGGCTGTCGTTTACCTTGAAGGACGAAGACACCGACGAAGTGCCGCGTTTGCGTTCCGGCGAGCCGGTGGCCGAAGCGGCTGCAGCGGCGGCTGAGTTGGGCGTCGAGACGCTGTTGTTCAATTGCAGTCAGCCGGAAGTGATCGGCGCGGCGATTGACGCGGCACGCGCGACCTTCGAACGTCTGGGGGTGAAGATAAACATCGGCGCCTATGCCAACGCCTTCCCGCCGCAGCCTAAGGAAGCGACGGCCAATGACGGACTCGATCCGTTGCGCGAAGACCTCGATCCACCCGGCTATCTGCAATGGGCGATTGATTGGCAGCAGCGCGGCGCCAGTCACTTGGGCGGTTGCTGCGGGATCGGCCCGGAGCACATTGCGGTGCTGGCGCAGAAACTCGCTTGAGAGAAGATCAAAAGATCGCAGCCTGCGGCAGCTCCAGGGTGTAGGGGCCATCCCACATGACGGACGCATAGCGACTCCAGGATTGGCCTCATCTGCTTGATGAGGTCTGTCCCATGACTTCTGCCATCGCCCCCTGACCAACCCGGTGCGCCGATAAAAGTGCGCGGCGTTAAATGCTCCTACGGCCTACTTATCGGGTTTGCGCTTCCACGGGTTCTTCGGGGGAACGGCAAATCGCCGTCCTGAATTGGCGGAATAACGAGAACCTGTAACCGCTTCCAGCTCCCCGCCGTCTCGCACAAAATCACTCACTTCTTTAACCCGACGGCTGCGCAGCCATGTAATCCACTGCGCCAGATCGGTGTGGCCCTGTTCTTCAAACATCCGCATGAAACGTACTTGCCAACGCTTGCACGTCTGCTGGCAAAGGCCTGTACGCCGCTGTAAATCAGTCACGCTCTCGCCGTTGATCAAGCCTTGAACAAAACCCAGCCAATGCTCTGGATAACCCAATCGGGCCAGTAGCGTGCCCTGCAGCAAACTCACAGTGCTGTAACAGCCTGGGCAACGAAAATCAGGGCGGCGCTCATCGAAACGCTTCATGTCAGGTGAACCGCACTTTGGACAGACTGCTTGAGGAGTCGTGAGCAAATGCTCCAGCCCGCTCAGAAACGCTTGGGCCTGAGCCGCAATAGGTGCGGGTGGCTCCAGATCGATTCGATCCTGGCGTGCCGCCCACCACTGATACAACGTTGGAAAGTCTTTAGCCATGACGGTGCGGCAGTGTTTGTTCCACCGCGAAGTGGTGCTGGGGGCAATATTCATGGCTTCGGCAATACCTCGCATCGACCAACCCGCCAACAGGTATTGACCAAAGGTTGACCAGAGGTGCATTAGCCCGACTTTCGAAAACGGTGTTTTCGAGAGACAGTTAAAGCCTTTGTTGCAGGCCACACAGCGGTAAAAAGGCAGGCGTGTTTTCTGGCTGGTTTCCAGTCTGAAGCGTGGATGACCGCACAGCGGGCACTCGACCGGCGATCTCTTGGGCAGTTCGTGCAAATAGCGAATGAAATCATCCGCATGGCTGTGGAGTTCGGCGGGGAGGCATTGGTGATAATCAGGCAGCGCTTGAGCTTCGGACATTGAACTTGAATCTTTCATGGAAAACCTCGCGGGTTAACCGGGCAGCCTTCGGGCGCGGGTTACCCGCAAGACACGCAAATGGCGAGGGTGCCGGACTGTTTTTAGATGAATGAATCGATATCCAGCGTATGCGGCGCACCCACTGTATGGCCGTAGATCGACGCCAGTAGCCCGTCATCACTTTTGCTGGTGGGCGCCATGGCCAACTGCTCGACGACTTTGTTTTCCGAATGGGCAAGCCAGCGCGACAGGCTTTCAGACAGCGGCTCGGGCTGATCCGAAAGTGATCCGTAGACCTTTTTTTCGGTGATGCGCTGTTGACGCAAGGTTTTGAGGCGATCAAGCGACATTTGTATTTTGTCGATCTCGCGATTGAGCGCTTCGATGGTTTTTTCATGATGGCGAACGTAAGCGTCCGGGCGTGTCTGGTCGCGCTTTTGCCGCAACTGCAAAGTAATGCTCGCCAGCGCTTTTTGCATCCACTCAAACTCTCTATCCGATACGAGGGATCGGTTTGCTGATTGCGCTTCCTGCCAACGTTTCAGCGTTGCCCAGCACGCCGGAATGTAGCTGCCGACCATCGAGTGGCTGCCGGCATTGAAGAGTTGCGTCAGTAACGAAGGTCGATCCGGGAGGCCGTTTTTTTGCTGAATGGCCACCGAGCAGGCGGCATGCTGGGCAACGGTGTCGCAACCGGGCTCCCACAGGATCATGGACTTTTCATTGCGATCAAACTGCACCGGCATCGCGTGGTACAGCTTGCCGTGGTGCTCGTAGGGTTCGCCGGTCCAGTTGGTAATACCGGCGACAAACACCGAGAGGCCAACGGGCACGTTGACGAAGGTCAGTGCCGCACCTGTTCCGTAAACACTCGTTTTGGTGTTCATCCAGGTGCCGGGCACGCTGGGCACCGGGTCGTTATGGGCGACCATGCGGTGATGTTCCAGCGGTTCTGCGCCTTTGGTGAAAAGGGCGTCACCGGCGCGGGGGGCGCCGTAGGTGTAGAGCTGGATGTTGTAGTTGAAGTCTGTTCTTCGACGCAGCATTTCCGACAGCAGCAATGCCACTGCGCCTCCGAGACTGTGCCCACAGATCAGCAGTTTTTGACCGGTATAAAACTTGTCGAGGTATTTCACGACGAAACCATAGGCTTTCTGTGCCGCTTCGTAAAAGCCACGGTGCACCTTGCTGCCGTGTTCTTCGAACGGCACTTGAAACGCATCGGCATCGCGCAGGCCATCCGCGATGATTTCATAGGTGCCACGCACGGAAATCAGGATTAATTCGTCGTGGTGGGTGATGAAGGCTTGGGTATCGGTGGACTGCTTACCCAAGATCCTGTCGTCGAAGAAATGGATCTTGGCGGGGTGCTCCTGCTCGTCTTCCCGTTCAGGTTTGTTTGCGTCATAGAGGTCTGGGTCGAACGGCACGATCTCCAGTCGCCTGGAGTACGGCACATCTTCAAAAAGCGGGTAATACGCTGATGTCTGCGTCGCATCGACTTTGCCAAGCTCTTCGAATTTGGCCAGTGCATCCCCGAACCAGTTACCAACAGTGGGTTGCAAGGGGAAGCGCACAGTCTTCGTTTCGACGGGGTGTTTATCCGGCTTCTGACCAAACGGGCAATAGCTCAGGGTGGACATGAGCGCCAGTTGATAGAGGTTTAGCGCACAGACCCCAGCGTCGATTGACAGCATGGGGCGCAAGGCGCGCATCGGGCGTACTTCCAGCACCGTATGTTTTAGCGGCATGAGGGCAACACCGCGCTCACCATGCTTACCCATGATCTTCGCCGGCCCCGACCCGGGCGGGTAATGGCTGTAAACCTGCGGTGGCAAATGCGAAACATGCTTGACCAGATGACGCACTTCCACCTGAAAGAATTCATCGGCGCAGGCTTGTGCGGGGTTTTCTCTGGTGCGGGTCGAGTTGTGGTTCAGGTAGCGGGTTTGTTCGGCGCGTACCTGAAGTTCAGTAATTTTCAGGGGGTAATGAGGTCTTGCTTGTAAGTCCTTGTATAGCTCTTCTTCCCCTTGGTACTTCTGATCAAAGGTGAGTGCTATCGGCCCTGCGAAGTGCTCAGAAACTTTGCCTGTGCCAGTGCCATCGAGATTGCCATCGTAGGTTTTTCCTTCCGAATCGACTACGACGTAGGCCAAGCCTTCATACGGTTCGCCAGAACCAAACTCGTCGACTAATTGAAAGCTGCTCCACCGACCTTGTGCTGGGCATGTCAATACGCGGCTGCTCAGTGGAGATTCCAGCTCTTTTTCCATTGATGTCATGTCGAAACCTCCTTATTCCGTGCAACCGGGATAAATGGTGCATTGCCGGCCGTCTGGCATCTGAAAAGTGCTGAAGTCGGTGTAGTTACCGTTGCAATAACCTCGTTGATCTTCAAGTCCTCTGCCCATGCAACGCTTCCAGCCATTCGGAACCTTCACCCACGTATCACCCCAGCCGGGTTTCTCCTCGTCGGCCAATTTGATGTGCATCTTCACGGTCTTACCCGGCAGTTGGTCCGGGGTATAAGCCGCGGAAGGCTTGCCTCTTTTCAGCTCGCCCTGAGCATCGGTAGTCTTGCAATCGAGGAGTTTCACGATGCGCCGTTTTGGCCCTACCGTTCGGAAGAGCTGTTGGCATTCACCGTAGAAGGTGCTTTCGCCTGCTTCGTTAAAGACGCTTTTGTACTGATCTTTCACCTCATTCCGAATGAACACTCTGGCGCTGTCAGCGCCAAAATCTCCCCGGTCTTTACCGTAAGTCGCATAGATTTCCAGCTCGATGCGGCTTATCACCAGCGG
This sequence comes from Pseudomonas sp. RA_15y_Pfl2_54, assembly GCF_963971015.1. NCBI lineage: Bacteria > Pseudomonadati > Pseudomonadota > Gammaproteobacteria > Pseudomonadales > Pseudomonadaceae > Pseudomonas > Pseudomonas sp. RA_15y_Pfl2_54. The sequence goes on along the minus strand of NZ_CAXAPN010000009.1, from coordinate 70,376 downwards.
GCATCCGCTGACAGTTCTGCGCAGGGCTATTTCGGAGTTGGGCTGATAGTTTTCACGCCATTTCAGGTTGTAACCAACTCCAGTGCCTCGTCCGCCCGGCACGGTGCAGGTTTCCCCTTTGGCAGGCACATACACTGCGATGGCCTCATAGGTGAAGTCGGGCGGCATATCGGCGGTGAAAGTGAACGTATTCGGCTGACTGCTCACGCAGCCTGAAATGCCAACGAAGCAACAACCCAAAACAGAGCTTTTAAGCAGGGGATACGAGGTAGTCATTGAGTAATGTCCTTATTCCGTGCAACCGGGATAGATGGTGCATTGCCGGACGTCTGGCATCTGAAAGCTGCTGAAGTCTTTGTAATTGCCAAAGCAATAAGCGTCTTGATCCTCAAAATTTTTGCCCATACAACGCTTCCAGCCGTTCGGCACCTTGACCCACGTATCCTTGAAGGCCGGCTCTTCCTCGCTGGCCAATTTGATGTGCATCTTCACGGTCTTACCCGGCAGTTGGTCCGGGGTATAAGCGGCGGAAGGTTTGCCTCGTCGCAACTCCCCCTGGGCACCGATCGTTTTGCAGTCGAGGAGTTTTCTGAGGATTCGGGGCTTACCCGAAGTACGAAACAGCTGTTGGCATTCACCGTAAAAGGTACTTTCACCCGCTTCGTTGAAAACGTTTCTGTACTGATCTTCCACCTCATTCCGAATGAACACCCTGGCGCTGTCGGCGCCAAAATCTCCCCGATCCTTACCGTAAGTCGCGTAGATTTTCAGTTCGATGCGATTGATCACCAACGGACAGCCGCTACGTGTTCTGCGAATCGTTATTTCAGCATCAGGTTTGTATTCCGTTCGCCACTCGCCGTTGAACACGGGTGCCAAGTTGGCCTTTTTTTCAACGGTGCAGGTTTCGCCCTTGGCAGGCATGTAATAAACCACTGCAACGTATGCAAAGTCGGGCGGCATATCGGCGGTGAAGGTGAAGGTATTCGGCTGACTGTGACTGCTCGCACAGCCTGCGGTTAACGCGAGGCCAAAACCCAGACTTGCTGTGCGAATCAGGCTTTTCATAGGGCGGCTTCTCCTTGCCAAAATGCTGTTGTTTGCGACACCCGCTCGAAATGCTCACTCGGCGTTTCACCGGCCCGAACCTGCCAGTGCGGCGCCAACGTGTAGCCCTGCGCCTGCAGGCTCTGGGTCAGCAAAAACTCCAGTTGCTCCGGCGCCAGCCAACCCCACGTTTGCGCCTGCGCCAGTCTGTTGCGCAGCCACGTATCAGGATCATGGTGTTCGGCAAGTTTGGCGTAAGCCTGGACATGCTCCGCCAGCAGATAGCGATGAGCATTGCTGCGGCGAATTTCATCCGTCTGTTGGTTGGGCGCTGGCACTTGATGCCACAGCGGCTGATCTGGCACTGGGTAGCTGCCGGGGGCGGGATTGTTCGTGCCTTGCCAGTGTGTGCCTTGCCAGTAACACACGCTGATCGCTGGCCCGAGGTAGGCCGGCCAGGCGTCCTCAGGCAGGTGCGCGAGGGCGCGGCTCAATACCCGATTATCGTGAAAGCGGTACAGCGCCTGATGTGGGCGGGCACCGATGATCAGGCGTTCGTGCCAATGTTTGACCAGCCTGCTCAAATCGCCTTTTTGAAGGCTGGCAAACCAGCCCCAGTTGCGTTGCGGATTCTTCAGCAGTTCACTGATGCGGCTGTCGTCAGGCTGATCGAAAGTGAAGATGAATGGCCCGGCATCCGCCAGATCAGCCACCAACGTTTCACCGTAAACACTCAGGTATTGGTCGAATTGGCTGGTTTTTAAAAGGGATTGGCGCAGGTCGCGCTCGTTCTGTGAGTCCAGAACGACGCACAAGGCAAAACCTGAACGTTGCTGTTCTCTCATCCATTGGCGGGGTAGCGAGTCAGTCATGCGGCGGCTCCCCGGGGCAGGCAAATACCCGCACGACAGGCCTCGCAGATGGGGCAGAAGTCCGATCCCATAACGCTGCTGGCGGCCATCAATTCGTTCTGGCTGGGCGCAATCATGGGCGGCCGTTCTGCTGGCATCGCCAAGGCGTCATTGGCCCCCGGCATTGACAATGCGGCAGCGGAACCCGCCACCGGGGCACCCCCGATCTGGATTTCGCTGCTGCTGAAAATGCCCGCATGGCCGATCACAATGTGCTGCCCACCGGCCTTGAGGCTGATGCTCGCGCCAGCATCCAGCGTCAGGTGCGCCCCAGCCTTGATGTGCACTTGCTGGCCAGCCTCCACCACCAGCGTTTGGTCGACTCGGGTCTGGCTGTTGCTCGCGACATGCAGATAGTCATTGGCCTTGAGTTGCACTTTGCGGTCGGCGGTGATGGTTCGGTGTTCTTCGGCTCCCAGCACGGTGATGCTGTTGCCCTTGATGGTTTCCCGGCGTTCGTTGCCGACTTCAAGTCGACTGTCGTTTTCGACCTTGTGCTCCATGTCGCGTTGGGCACGCAGGTAGATCAACTCCTGCCCGGCGCGATCTTCCAGGTGCAATTCGTTGAATCCGCCGCTATCGGGTGAACTGCGTGAGCGAAACACACTTCGGGTTTTGTGCGCGGGCAGTTCGTAGGGCACCGGGTTGGCGCTGTTGGCCAGACAGCCACTGATCACCGGTTGATCAGGATCGCCTTCCAGGAAGCTGACCAGCACCTCCATGCCCACTCTCGGAATAGTGACGCTGCCATGGGCGTTGCCGGTCCAATTGGACGACACCCGCAACCAGCAACTGCTTTTGTCGTCGTTACGACCTTCTCTGTCCCAAAAAAACTGAGCCTTGACCCTGCCGAAGGGGTCGCAGTGGATTTCCTCGCCTTTGGGACCGGTGACCATGGCGGTCTGGCTACCCAGTATTCGCGGCTTTTGGTAATGGTGTGGCGGTCGGTAGAAAACGTCCCAAGGCGTCGCGACAAATTGATTTCGATAACCTTGAACAAAGTCATGTTCTTGCGCGGAGCCTGCGCTGGTGATGCTCTCTTCCAGCACTTGCGGCTGCTTACATTCGTGGCGCACTTCTGTCAGCAACCAAAGCGCATTCCACTGCGTGCGTGAATGCTCGGACATCTCCATAAAATGCCCGGATACCAAGGTTTGCTGATCGCTTTTGCCTTCAGCCTGCCGATAGTCGGCACGATGGCGCTCCAGTGCCCGTTTGGTTAAAAACTTGCCGCGCTCACGCAGGGTGAAGCGGCCGGGGTAGTCGTAATCTTCCAGGTCAGGCTGCGTGAGATCGGTGCCAGGTTCGTAGTTGGACTCCAGAAGAATTCGGGATTTTTCGAAGTCGTAGTCACGGCGAGTGGTGCGACTGGTGCGCGCTTCGACTCGCAGGTCGAATCGTTTGATCACGGGTCCCTCGGCAACCATGCCGCTGTTTTGTTTGTAGGGTGTTGGCCGGTCAAGCCTGGGGAATACGGTTTGGTCGTCCCCAAATACCATCAGGTGTTTTTCGCGACTGTGCCGAAAGTGGTAATGAATGCCTTCTTCTTGGCAGAGCCTTTGGACGAAGTGCAGATCTGATTCGTCGTACTGCACGCAGTACTCGCGATCCGGATAAATGGCACCCAACTGAAACAGATGAAGGTCGCGGTGGATGCCGTGTTCTTCCAGCACCTGCGCAATGATTTGCGGGACGGTCAGCTGTTGAAAAATACGTTGGTTGATGCGGTGGCCCAAATAAGCCACCCGAGGAACAAGCGTGAGGTTGTAACGCGTCAGACGTTTGCCAGCGTCGCCTTGCGCAACGCGATGGATTTGCCCATGGATGCCATTGCGACCGTCGCTGAATGCCAGAAACGCTTGTTTGTGCAGCAGGCTTTCAAGATCGAGATTCGGCCTCTCGCTGACCAGCACCAGGTCAAAGGCATAGGGTGTGCTGATCGCTTCCTGACCAGTGAACTCCAGGACTTGAAGGTCGTGCTCCAGACTATCAATGGTCAGATTGAAACGTGCGAGAGGGCTGGGGCTAGGCATCCTTTGTTCCTTCGACGGTCGCTGAGGGAATTTGTATCTGAATGCGTGAAGGCAGATACAAGTGCCGAAAGCTAACAAACGTGCCGAAGAAAAAATGTAGGAGGGGTCCTATGGGGTTGAAGGAAAGGACCTTGATTGTTCGTGTGGTTCGGTTGCCTCTTCACTGACGCTATTGCGAGGCTCGGATTCTTGGCATGTATGCGGCTCAAATACGTCAGACAAATCGCCAATTATTTTTGTGTAGTAAACATCTGGCGTTGTTCTCGTTTAAGACCTATTGGCTTTACGCCTCGCGACCTACAAATCCTTGCGTCGTTGCCTACGGCTACGCCAGAATCCGCCGGCTTGTGCGCCCAGGGCTGGCTGCGTAACTTGATCGGGTCACTGATTCCCAGTGATCGGGTTTAGCAGCCCGGCTTCGTTTCATTCCGGTCGTACAAGTCTCATCCGGTCAGGCATTTGCCTGCGCTTGATGGTGGCTGTGCGCATGGCACCTTCGGGTGCGCCGGGTTTCGGAGTGACCGGTCTGCTAACTTGCGCACAGCCGCCACCCTATCGTTTAGCAGCGGGATGGTGCGGCCTCATAGAGGTACACTCCGATGTTCAAAGTAACGCCAAACCCGCCGGTCACAGATCCGGCATCCCCCTACGAATCGCCCGATTCAAAGAAATTCCATGAAGCCGCCGAGCGCGCCCTCGACCACTATCTCTGCCCACCGGCCGCCGCCATCATGGCCGCGCCCTACACACCCAGCACGCTGTACATGGCGCACCCCGAGGCTGACACCGAATCCCTGCTGGCCGACGCCAGTGAAACGCTCGGTTCCGCCACCGTCATGCTCAACAACCACGCGGCAATGGTTGAAGGCTCGAACCGCAAAACCCTGCAAGGCATCGCGCAGGTGGTGATGCTGGCAGAGCTGGCGGTTAATCGGGTGCTGGATAGGTTAGTGCCCACGGAGTGATTAACGTGCTGGCGGCGCATGCGCATGTGCCGCCAGCGCATTGGTTGGGAAATACGCTATTGAGGCGTGATTGACCAGCGATTGAAAAAGTGGGGTCTGAAATAAGCCTGACCGTTGCCGAACGCACGGTGCTTGTTGAAAACATACAATCGCCCGTTTGGGATGAAGATGGGCGTGGTGCGAATTCGGCGAGATGTCCGTTAAACATCAAAAGATCGCTGCCTGCCAGGCTGCGATCTTTTGCTTTCAGACGCTCAGGAGCGGCACTCGACCAGCCCTTTCACCTGCCCGTCAGGCGTCTGGTTTTCATCGCACAACCACCGCTCAAACCCGGCCGCAATCGCCGGCCACTCACCATCGAGAATCGAATACCACGCAGTGTCGCGGTTCTCGCCCTTGACCACCATGTGCTGGCGAAACACGCCTTCGAAGCTGAAACCCAAGCGCTCGGCGGCGTATTTGGAGCGGGCGTTGCCGTTGTTGCACTTCCATTCGAGGCGACGGTAGCCCAGCTCAAAGGAGTATTTGGCCAACAAGTAAACCGCCTCGGTGCTTTTCGGCGTGCGCTGCATCGGTGCACCGAAGGTGACGTGGCCGATTTCGATGCGGCCCTGGGCCGGGACAATCGACATCAGGCTGAGGATGCCTTGCACCTGACCTGTGGCGCGGTCGATGACGCTGAAGAAATACGGATCGCTGCTGGCCGCGTGGTTGCTCAGCCAGGCATTGAACACGCTGCGCTCAGGGAATGGGCCGTAAGGCAGATAGTTCCACAGTTTCGGGTCGGCGCCGGGGCCTTCAAGGGCGTTGAACAGCTCGTCGGCGTGACGGGCCGGGTCGAGTCTTTCCAGGCGAATGAAGCGGCCTTCGATCAGTGTGGTCGTGGGGGCGGGGACACCTTTCCAGTCGGCCAGTGAAGCAGTCATGTGTGTCTCTCCTTAAAGGGCTTTGCGAAACTGGATGAAGCCTGGGCGTTCGGCGATGCGCTCGTATAGCTGGATCGCGGTGGCGTTGGTTTCGTGGGTCAGCCAATGCACTTTGGCGCAACCGTCAGCCTTGGCCGTGGCGTAGACGTGTTCGATCAGCAGGCGACCGACGCCGGTGCCGCGGGTTTCAGGCGCCACCAGCAAGTCTTGCAGGTAGCAGGCGTTTTCGATGCTCCAGTTCGAGCGATGGTAGATGTAGTGCACCATGCCCACGGCTTTGCCATCGGCCCAGGCGAGGGCGGCGTGGGTTGGCTCGCTGGGGTCGAGCAGGCGCTGCCAAGTGCTATGGGTTACGGCCTCGAGCAGCTCGGTGTTGTAGAAACGCAGGTAGGCCTGCCACAACGGCAGCCAGGCGGCGTGATCATTGGCGGTGACTGGGCGGATCTCGATCTGACTCATGGTGAATTCCTTAACGCATCAAGTGGGCGAGGGTTTGATCATTGATGTCGGGGCTGGCGGCCAGGCCTTCGCGCACGCCGGCAATGTCGGCGGGGCTGCGGTTCTGGCTGAGCTTGCGCTTGCCTTCCAGTCGGTCGATGGGAATGGCAAAACCGACGATGGCCTTGAGCATGCCGTCGATGTAATCGGCGGGGGCGTCGTCAACCTTCCACGGTTGCGCGCGGCCCGCTTCATGGCGGTCGGTGAGGGTGCTGACGATGTCGAGCAGCCGTCCGCCGTCGCTGAAGGTTTCGGCGTGGCCGTAGGCGTGCACCGCGATGTAGTTCCAGGTTGGCACGACTTTGCCGTGCTCGGCCTTGCTCGGGTAAAAGCCCGGGCTGACGTAGGCGTCCGGGCCGGCAAAGATCAGCATCGCTTGAGCCCCGTCGCGCAAGTCTTTCCACTGTGCATTGGCCTTGGCCAGATGCCCGTAGAGCGTGCCGTTCTCGCCTTGCTCGCAATGCAGCAACACCGGCACATGGCTGGCTTGCAGACCGTTTTCGCCGTGGGTCACCAGAATGGCGAGGCGGGTGGCGAGGATCAGTTCGTGGAGTTGCGACAACTCGTCGATGGCAAAGGCGCGGGGCGTGTACATGGGGAAATTTTCCTTGGCGAATGCCTGCATCCTAGGCAGGCTATTGGTCTGTTGTAAGAGCCATTGACGACCCATTTCATAGGTCCATTGCCATGCCTGAATCGCCCACGTTGTCCATGCCCTTCAATCCGGCGGGTATCGAGCTCGACCGTCGCTTGGGCTTGACCCGCCAGCTCTATCAGGCGCTGCGTTTGCGTGTGCTGGACGGGCGCCTGTGCGGCGGCACACGCCTGCCGGCCAGCCGTGATCTGGCGGCGGCGCTGGGCATTTCCCGTAACAGTGTGGTGCGCGCCTACGATCAGCTATACGCCGAAGGCTTTATCGAGGGGCGAGTCGGTGATGGCACCTACGTCGCGCAATTACCCCAAGCCGCGTTATCGGCGGAAAAACTATCCACAAAAGTATCCACAGGGTTTTCAACAGGCTTACCCACAGACTTATCCACAAATTGGCTGGATTTACCTGTTGATTCGTCCAGTAAAGTTATCCACAGCGATCCGCTGTGCCGGGTCAGAAACAATCATTTACCCAAACCTCCCAGTGGTCCGCCCCGCGCATTTCGAGTGGGCGTTCCAGCCTTCGATCTGTTCCCCTTTGACGTGTGGGCCAAGCTCAACGCGGCTTTTTGGCGCAAACCCGATCTTCAGCAACTGTGCTACGGCGACCCGGCTGGCGATGCGCGTTTGCGCGGTCTGATTGCCGCTTATTTGCGCAGTTCGCGTGGCATGCAGTGTTCGGCTGAACAAATTGTGATCACCAGCGGCGCACAGCAAGGCATCAGTCTTTGTGCACAGCTACTGGTGGCGCCGGGTGATGGCGTCGGTATCGAAAATCCGGGTTACCGAGCGGCCGGCCATGCGTTCGCGGTGGCGGGTGGCCGTTTACACGGTATTGCCGTGGATGAAGAGGGCATGGATTGCTCGGCGCTGTCGGCAGCCAGTGACTGTCGCGTGGCTTATGTGACGCCGTCGCATCAATACCCGACGGGTGTGGTGATGAGCCTGGCGCGACGGCTTGAGCTGCTGGCCTGGGCCGAACGCACCCAAGGCTGGATCATCGAGGATGACTACGACGGTGAGTACCGTTACACCGGCGCGCCATTGGCACCGTTGGCGGCGCTCGATCGACAGGGGCGAGTGCTGTATGTCGGCACCTTCGGCAAAGTCGCGTTCCCGGCGTTGCGACTGGGCTATCTGGTGCTGCCACCGGGGCTGGTGGACGCGTTTTCGCAACGCCGGGCAGTGGACGTCCGGCATTCCGAGGTGAGTACGCAAATGGTGATGGCCGAGTTCATGGCCGCCGGGCATTTCCAGCGCCATATCCGGCGTATGCGTCGGGCAGCACTCAACCGTCGCAATGCATTGCTGGACGGCTGGCCGACGGCAATCGCCGGTGTGGGCAAGCTGCCGGCGGTGTCTGCCGGGCTGCACCTGACGGTGGCCGTGAACAGCATCGAGCGCGAGCAGCAATTGGTTGAACAAGCCGCCCGCGTGGATGTGGAAATCAACGGCTTGAGCCATTACTGGCTGCCCGATTCCCTGACTTCAGCCGATCAGCGTGCCGGACTGGTGCTGGGCTTTGCCGCCGTGCCGGAGCCTGGGATCAGAGCCGCACTGATGCGTCTGCGACAGGCGTGGCAGGTTTGAAAAACAGGGTTTGCGCCAATGTACTGCCGATCTGGCTGCGATAGATTTCGATCAGTTGCTGGTTACTTTTGTTGCGCAGGTCAAGCTTGCCGCCCAGGCGCCGTTGCTGGAGGGTTTTCATGTGCCCGGCGGTGAACGAAGCGGACGCGTCGCTGGCATTTTTATAGTGAAAGTGCGCATACCACAGCACTTTTGCGGTTTTGGCGTCGCTCACTTCATATTCGTCGAGGAAGTCCTTGTCCTGCCCCTTGAGGCTGCGCCGGGTGACCGTTTGCGTTATCTGCACCTCTAGCTTGTTTTTGAGCCACTCCACTCGGGCTGCCGTCGGAGGTTGTTGTTTGATGATCCTGATGCGGGCACTGGTGCCTTTTTCGTAGAGTGCGGTTGCCGCATTGCTCAGTGCATGACCGAGAGCGGCCGTCGGATGCTTCGGGTCGACGGTCAGATTGGCGGCCGTCATTGCCTCATCAAGCGCTTCGCCGGCTTTGCGCAAGCGCTCGGCTTCCTCATGGTAGATCTCCTCAATCTCGACCGGGATACGTTGACCTCGTTTGATGCGCGCCTCGGTGCGCCGGTGGAACGCCGCCAGGCCATCGAGTAATGCTTTTGCGTGTTCGACCGCTTTTTTGATGTTCGGTCTGGCCTTGGCAGGTTGGGTTTTGGTGATGCCGTGTTCGACCCATACACCGGGCGATTTTTCGTGAAACGTGGCAATAACGCCGGTCAGTTCTCCGCGCACCTCGACCAGTTCGGTGTCTAGGCCATCCGTGCTTTTTTTCCGTTCCCCAACGAGCGTGCCCTTGAATCTGGTGCTGATGATCTTGCGACTCGACGTCGGTTTCGCTGGGCCTGGCAACGGCTCCAGCAGATGTTTATTGCGCAGCAGGTCAGCCAGACGCACGTCTGTGTGTGCTTTGAATTCGATGACCCGAGTCCGTACATGCCCCAGCCGAGTGGTCTGGAGTTGATCGGGAAACTCCGCGACAAGGTCGGCAAAACGTTGGTCCACCGCGGCAAACTGCTCGGAAACGTTGCTCAGGGCTTCGATTCGATCGCGCAAGTTGCTCAGGCTCTCATCGGCGGTCAGATTCATCGAGCTCTGAATATTCAGCGCAGCATCCTCGATGAGCGTTTCCAGTGCCTGTTGCGCGTCTGCCCGAGTCGCGGTCTCGCCGGGCTTGACGCAGATCTCTTGCCCAAGACTGATCTGCAACAGCTTGAGGTCATTGAGGTCGTAGCTCGGGAGTGCCTTTCGATAAGTTGAAACGGTCTCTACGGCTTCTTTGCCGAGCAGCTCGAGTTCTGCGAACCGGGCATGGGCAGCCTCGATCTTTTCGATGATGCCTTGGGTTTGATCGGTGATGTTTTCACAGGACTGGATAAACTTTTGCGGTTCGACATGGGTGTGGTCAGCGATCATCGAGATGGTCGCGTTCACATTGGTCTGAAAATCGGTGTTGTGCTGGCTGAGCCATTCCTGCCCCAGAAACAACAGCATCTGCAGGCGTTCGATCATGACTGTCCGATAGTTGGGCACTGTCTGTTTGCGGTTCAGTGACTTGATTTTCTCGACGTTTGCCGCGTACGCCTTGTCGAGCGAGTCGAGGGTGTCCAGGTACTTTTTGCCAACGGCTTCGTCCACGGTCGACGATGTATCGTGCATTGCGTTATGGGCCGCGTCGAGTTGACTCTGCTTGTCTGCCATCGTGTTGTCGAAAGCTTCGATTTCGGCAATCAGTGCCTGTACTTTTCTGAGGTTCTTGCCTCTTTCCTGTTCGCGCCCACTGCGCAGTCCACCGCCACGCAGGCGCAATCTCAGGTCGATGATCCATTGACCGCCGGCGGTGCGGGTCAGCAACGGCCCCGCGAGGGTGGGGTGCCGGCGCGAGTCGATGATCTGTACGTCCTGGTTTTCGTTGATCAGTACTTCGAACCAGCGGTCGCCGACCGATGCGTACCATTTCTTCTGTTTTGCGTAGAGGTGGCGATGCACCCCTTCGTTGGCTTCGGCGCCGAGTTCTTTGGGTTTGTCGATCTTGAAACTGTCGAGCAGCGCTGCAAGTGCGACGGGGGAGCGCTTCAGTGCGGTCACCGTATTGAGCGACATGTGATGAGCGACAGGCAGTTCGGTACCGGCCATGTCCGGCAAACGCTGCGGTTTGATGGTCTTGGGGGCGGACGTTACGGGTGGCGTTTCTTCTGGCGTCGTCGCAATCGATTCATGCATCGGCTTGTTCCCCACCGCTGCACGATGGGCCAGTACCATGCCCAAGGCGAGGAGAATGTCGGCGATTGCTGTCCAGGCAGTCTTGTCGGTCTGTTCATTTTCGACATCGCTGATTTCCTGCAAATCGTCCATGATCTGCCAGATCCACGCTGCCGTGCCGGCACTGCGACCGAGGAATGGCAACGCTGCGTTGAACACCATCCAACCGCCGCGTTTAAGTGTCGCCCAGCGTGCCTCCGCATCCGATACCGATTGCCGTTCGGCTTGTGTGATGACGGCCTGGACGTTGCTCTCATACAGTGTTCCCCGCACATCGCTCTCAATCGCAGCGGTCCCCAATGCAACAGGCCCTGACATGTCGAACGCGGTGGTCGGGTTCACCAGCAGTTGCGGGATCGTCCACACCGAGGGCAGCCTGGCGGTGAATACGAACTGGCTGTAATTGAAGCGCACATCGTCCGGCAACCAGGCGAGTACCGACTCGCGAAGCTGTCGCGAATGCTCGATGGCGTAGAGCAGGTTGGCGTGGCCTGGATACTGGATCAGCGCCATTTCGAACAGCGGTCGATAGAGTACGCAGGGGCCTTTTTCCACTTCCCTCGGACCGATGACAAACATGTTGTTGACGACATCCGTGCGTGAACTGCTGCGGTGGGCGATGAACGACAAAGGCCGAATGACAATTTCCTCGCCATCGATGTGCCGCTGCTCTGCGGTGTTGCCCAGTGCTGCGGCGACATATCGGTACCCTTTTTCATCCATGCCTGCTTTGCCCTGGATCTTGTGTTGCAGCGCCAGGAGCGGCAGTTCTATGGGTAACTGGCTGGTGTAGAGCGCTTGCAGTTCGGACGCTTGCCGAGTGTCGTCAATCAGCAATTTTTGCAGGTACTGCGGGTAGGTCTTGCCGATGTCGACGGTACTCACCAGTTTTTCAAGGTAGGTCACGGTCAGCCAGTCTGGTAACGCGTGGTCGCCGTTGTAGTGCACGGTTTTATTGCCCAGGGGCTGGCCCGCCAGGTTTTGCAGGGCCAGTTCACTGAGCGAAAGCGTCTGAGTCTGAATATTGCCCGGCAATACGAACGTGCCCCATACCACCAGGCTGGTGATGGTGATCTGGAGGTCATCGATCTCGATCTTGTCCGCTGTCGGATGCTCCTTGAGCATCTGCTGCTTCAGGGCCTGGCGGGTGAATTTTTGCAGGCTGACCACTTCGCTCTGGAACGTTTTTCCCTGGTTGGAATGCTGCACCGTCGTCAGATCCAGCAGGTGTCGGCTGTAACGGGTTTGATCGGCGGGAAGGGCATTGTCCAGCCAGGCGGGCAGTAGCGGCCCCAGACGATCTGTATGCGGTTTGAGACGCGGTGTGGCCCGGGTGGTGGTCGCTGAGCCCTGGCGAGGGAAGAGGTTGTCGAGGGTCGAGTCTTGAAAAAAATTGATCTTGCCCAAGGCTTCGGCCTCCAGGGCGATCAGTGTGCAGGCCTGATGATCGAAGAAATGGCCCTGCGGCTCGACCAGTCGCCACTTCAGGCCAGCACTGGAAACGCTCTGCCAGAACTGCGGCAGGGCTTCGCCGAATGCATCCAGCGAGTCGAAGCACTGAAAACCGTGGACCACCGAGTGGGTAAGAACCACTGTGCGCTTTTCGACAGTTCCGATCAGCACGGCACAATCAAGCAGGGTCAAGTGTTCCGGGTGTTTTGCGTCGTCCCGGTCGAGGTCTATCAGGCAGGCGCGAGTCTTGTAGGTGTCGTTGAGACGTTGTTGTTTGTCCGGGTTTTGGTAGACGGCGTGGGCAATGGCACGCTGGTCGGCATCCCAGCCAAGACTGGCGTCGACGTTCCACAGATTACGCAAGGCATCGGACATTTTTTGCCAGCGCGGCTGTCCCGGATACGTGAATTCATCCCAGTAGTCGACGTGTTGTTCCTTGAAGGCGATGAACAGCAAAGGCGCCAGTTCGTTGAGCAGCAAACCGATGGCGTCGATCTTGACCGGCAACTGGACAGCCGTCTGGATATCGGGCTGCAAGGTCAGAAAGTGTTCACCATCGAGGTAGGTCTCCGCCGTGCCGGACAGGCCCAAGCGTACCAACGCATCAGTCAGCGATTCGATCTGAGGGCGGCCGGGAATGACTTTGTCGTTCTGAATGATCCAGGTCGGTTTCACGACCATCGCCAGTTGCGGGTCGATATTGAGGTCCGGGTACAGCGTCTTGAGTGCCGGACGCAATGTCTTTGTGGCGACTTCTCGCACTGAGGGGCCGGTCACCAGTTGGGTGACTACATCAACGGCACTGGCTGAAGAATGTTCGGACATGGGCAACACCTGCTCTGATTGGGGGGCACGCTTAAGGGCGTCGAATCAGGGCAAGGTAGAGGCCGCGTTTCAGCGGCGTGCGGTACATACATCTCGCAGACAAAAAAAGACCCGCCAAAGCGGGTCTTGCCGTGCCAATCCGTTTCAGGCGCTTTTTATCGTTCAAACCCTTCAAGCACGTTCACCGCGTTGATGCCGATTTCCTCCACTGCGTAACCGCCCTCCATGACAAACAGCGTTGGTTTGCCGAGGGCGGCAATACGCTTGCCCATCGCCACGTAGTCGGGGCTATCGAGTTTGAATTGCGAGATCGGATCGTCCTTGAATGTGTCGACACCGAGCGACACCACGATGATGTCGGCGCCGTAGCGGTCGATCTCGTTGCAGGCCTGTTCCAGCGCAGCGCTCCACATGTCCCAGCCTGAACCGGCGGGCAGCGGGTAGTTGAAGTTGAAACCCTCACCGGGGCCTTCGCCGCGTTCATCATCGTAGCCGAGGAAAAACGGAAACTCCGCTTCCGGGTGGCCGTGGATCGAGGTGAACAGTACGTCGCTGCGCTCGTAGAAAATCGACTGGGTGCCGTTGCCGTGGTGATAGTCGACGTCGAGGATCGCGACTTTTTCGTGGCCCTGATCGAGGAACGCCTGCGCGGCGATGGCGGCGTTGTTGAGGTAGCAATAACCGCCCATCAAGTCGCTGGCGGCGTGGTGTCCCGGTGGGCGGCACAGGGCAAAGGCACCGCGCGCACCCCCCTGAATCGCCGCTTGCGCGGTCAGTGCCACTTGCGCTGCGCTATAGGCGGCCTGCCAGGTGCCGGCGGTGATCGGCGCGCCGCCGTCGAAGCTGTAATAGCCGAGTTGGCCGTGCAGGCTGGTCGGTTTGATTGCGCGCAATGTGCGGGCAGGCCAGGTGTAGGGCAGCAGATCGCCGTCGGTGTTGAACTCGGTCCAGCGCGCCCACGCACCCTTGAAAAACTCGAGGTAATCGCGGCTGTGGATGCGTGCGATGGGTTCAAGGCCGAAATCCTGGGGGGCTCGGACCGGGCCCAGGTGTTGGTTCTGCACGCGTTGCAGCACGTGGTCGGCGCGCGAGGGCATCTCGAAGCAAGGCTTGAGCTGGCCATCGATCAGTTCGCAGCGGCCATGGTGCAGGTGGTGATCGTCCGAGTAGATCGTCAGCATTTGTTGTTCTCCGCAGGGCTGGTTCGGTGGCCTCAAGTGTTGCGGCGTACAACGATTCGGAGAACGGCAGGAAAGGCCAAAAGGGGATTGATATGGCCAAAAATCATGACCGCAATTGGCCCCTCAAGCCTGCATCAGAAAAATGCGATCCCACAGAGATTTGTGTTCAAGCGGTAGGGACGAGGTTGTCCAGCACACGGTTGCTCGCCGGTTCACTGAGCATGGCGAAAAACCTGTGGGAGCGGGCTTGCTCGCGAAGGCGGGGTGTCAGTTTATGCATCAGGTGACTGACACGGCCTCTTCGCGAGCAAGCCTGCACACTGGAATCTCAGTGCGGCCTGAACTGACTCGGCGCCACGCCGCTCCAGCGGACGAACGCATGGCGGAAACTCGCGGTCTCGCTGAAACCCAGGTGTTCAGCGATGCGGTAGATCGGCAGTTGATCTTCACAGAGCATTTGTTTGGCTCGTTCGAAACGCAATTCGTCGAGCAGCTCCTGGTAGCTGCTGCCCATGTCTTTGAGGTGCCGACGCAAGGTGCGCGGTGAGCACTTCATTTGCTGCGCCAGCCCCTCAAGCCCAGGCGCGGCGTTCAACTGGGCGCTGAGCAATTGGCGAATTCTTCCCAGCCATGCCTGACGCCCTGTGAACTCGAGATTCTGTTTGCGGCAGCGTTCGGCCATGGCCTGATGAGTAATGCTGTCGGCCAGGGGTAACGGTTGATCGAGCCAGTGCTTTTCGAACGCAAAGGCGTTGTCCTTGGCGGCGAAGTGCAACGGGCTGGCGAAATGCTCGGCGTAGCTGTCACGGTAATCCGGCGCCGCGTGTTCAAAGCGTGTGGCGAGCAGCGGTAGCGGATGACCGAGCAAGTCGTCACAGATGACTTTCAGTGACACCAGACAGAATTCGGCATTGAACGCGGCCATCGCCGGACTCTCGCGATAATCGGCCGCAACGAACCAGACGCGCTCGCCGTCGTCCTCAAGGTTCAGCTCGAAAAGTGTTCCCAGCAACGCCGGATAACGGATCGCCAAATGCAAAGCGTCACCGAAGGTGGCACAGGTCAGGAGTGCGTAACCAAGCATGCCGTAGCAGGAAACGTGCATGCGCCGGCCCAGTTCCAGGCCGATGTCGTGCTTGAGTGCGACCGCGTTGGCGCAGACCTGCATCTCCTGATTGGTGGTGATGCGCGTATCGGCTCGGCTCAGATCCGCCGCACTGATGCCGCTGCCGGCCAGCAGCGCCTGGCTCGACAAGCCTTCGGCGTTGAAGGTGTTGAGTATCAGGGAGACGGCGTTGAGGGTGGTGAGGTGGGAGTGGAGCATCAGTGTCTTCCAGCCAGGGGATGCTGGAAAAGAGAGCAAGTTGTGTGCCGCGACGCTTGTGGTGTCAGTCCGATCCAGCCCTCACCCTCTGGGAGAGGGTGAGGGGCGGTCCAACGCCATGCTCAGACCAGCTCACCACACAGGTCGAGTTCGACCAGTCGGCGGACTTCAGCGGTTTCCAGGCCTGCACCGAGCAATCCGTTCAACTTGCCGAACGCGGCCTCACGGGTCATGCCGCCACCGGACAACACACCAACGCCCCGCAAGCGACTGCCCGCCTCGTAAACGTCCAGTTCGACGCCGCCTTCATGGCACTGCGTGACCGCCACCACGACCACGCCGTTGTCCCGCGCGCGGGCGAGGCTGGCGAGGAACGCCGGATTGTCGCTCGGCCCGGTACCGCTGCCGTAGCACTCCAGCACCAAGCCCTGAATGCCGCTGTCGAGCAGGCCATCGAGGATTTGCGCACCGATGCCTGGGAACAGTGGCAACACGGCAACATTCGCCAGTTGTTTTGGCTGGTTGTAATTCAACGCCGCTGGAATCGAGGTGGCTTTCACGCCGCCGCCCTGACGCTCCAGACGCTTGAATGGATGACGGCCGAAGCTGCGCACTTTTGCGCAACGGGTCGGTGCCAGCCGTTCGCCGTGGAAGTACAAGTGCACACCCGGCGCCAGGCCTTGGCCGAGGGCAACCAGTGCGCCGCTGAGGTTTTCCCAGGCATCGCTGTCAGTAACGCCGGCCGGCAGCATCGAGCCGGTGAAGCACACGCGAGCGTGCAGGCCGAGCAACTGGAAGCTCATCGCCGCCGCGCTGTAAGCCAGAGTGTCGGTGCCGTGCAGGATCAGCACGCTGTCGCAGCCTTGCCCATCAACGGCGTCGACCACCGCTTCACGCAGTTGCTGCCAATAGGCCGGGGTCATGTTGGCGCTGTCGATCAGCGGCGACATCTCGCGAAAGCGCCACTGCGGCACGACCAGTTCAGGCTGGCTGTGCAGGTACTCGCGCATCCGCGCTTCGAAACCGGACGCCGGGGCCAGGCCATTGGCGCTGGCCTGCATGCCGATGGTGCCACCGGTGTACAACACCATGACGTGCTGGGCGGCAGGATAAGTCGAAGGGTTCATAGGATTCTCCGAAACGATGAGTTCCTTGTGGGAGCAGGCATTGCATCACAATAACTGACGGGCGCAGAGGATGCGCCCGTCATTCACCTATCAGCGTTGCGCTGCAGGGACGCCTTGCGGCTCGGCTTGCGTCTTGCCGGTAGCGGCAGACGGGTTGGCCGGCCAGGCTTTGCGGTCCAGGTCCAGATCCGGGAACTTGCTCGAATCGAATACCGGGGTCTTGATGCCGGCCGAACGCTGGTCATCGTAGTCCCGCAGGATGCGCATGCCGACCTTGAACAGCAGGAACAGCGCGATCAGGTTCACGAACGCCAGCAGGGTCATGGTGATGTCGGCGAAGGCGAACACGGTGCTGAGGTTCTCGATGGCACCCCAGAAGATCAACACCAGTACCAGCGCGCGGTAGCCGATCAGCGCCTTGCGGTTTTCACCGATCAGGAAGCGCAGATTGCTTTCGCCCAGGTAGTAGTTGTAGAGAATCGAGGTGAACACGAACAGCGCCAGGGCCACCGAGATGAACATCCGGCCCCAGTCACCGACCACGGCGGCCAGCGAGTTCTGGGTCAGGGCAATGCCGTCGCCTTCGAAGCCCGGGGTGTAGAAACCCGAGAGCAGGATCAGCAGCGCGGTGCAGGTGCAGATCACGAAGGTATCGAGGAACACGCTGAACGCTTGCACCACACCTTGTGCCACCGGGTGCTCGACCGACGCCACAGCCGCCACGTTCGGTGCACTGCCCAGACCGGCTTCGTTGGCGAACACACCACGCTTCACGCCCATCACGATCGCGGTGCCGATCAGGCCGCCGAAGGCCTGGTCGAGACCGAAGGCGCTCTTGACGATGGTCATCAGCATGGCGGGTACTTGGTCGATTTGCAGCACGATCACGTAGATGGTCACGCCGATGTAGATCAGGGTTTTCACCGGCACCAGCAGGTCAGCGACCTTGGCGATGCGTTTGATCCCACCGATGAACACCAGGCCCAGCAACACCGCCAGGCCGATGCCTGTGTAGGTGGTGTCGAAGCCGAAGGCATTGTTCAGCGAGTGGGTCACGGCGTGGGCTTGCAGGCCGTTGAAGGCGAAACCGAAGGTCACCAGCAACAGGAACGCCATGACCATACCCAGCCAGCGCTTCTGCAGACCGTGCTGGATGTAGTAGGACGGGCCGCCACGGTAGGTGCCATCGGAGTCGGTACGTTTGTAGAGCTGACCGAGCGAGCATTCAAAGAAGCTGCTGGACATGCCGACCAGGGCGGTGACCCACATCCAGAACACCGCACCCGGCCCACCCAGGGTCACGGCGATGCCGACACCCGCGATGTTGCCTGCACCGACGCGGCCGGCGAGGCTGAGCATCAGGGCCTGGAACGAGCTGAGTTGCCCGGCGCTGCTTTTCAGGCTGTCGCGGAACACCGCGAACATGTGGAAGAAGTGACGAAATTGAACGAAACGCGAGCGAATCGTGAAGTAGCTACCGAGCCCGACAATGAGCACGATCAGTACTTTCCCTGAGAGGAAGTCGTTGATGACTTCGAGCATGGATTTATCCTCGCTGTTTTTTGTGTAAGCAAATACTGGATGGTAGAAACATCGTGTTACACCGGCGTACATACGGCACGACGGGTGAGGCGATGATTTCGTCCCGGATCCATTTCGCGGGTTTGTTATTAGTTCGGGTTTCGCATGGGTTATGGCCTCGTTACCGACGACCGCTCACGCGAAGAGGGGCGGCACTATACCTATCAGTGCGGCGCCCGTCTGCACGGTTGTGGTGCAAGCGACGAAACGAAGCTTTGAAACACCCGACGTTACCGGCGCCGGGCTTGTGCAGGGACTGCTGTCTGTGGGGGCGGGCTTGCTCGCGAATGCGGTGTGTCAGGTTCATTTTGGTCGACTGACACGACGCCTGCGCGAGCAAGCCCGCTCCCCCATGAAGCAACCCCCAGACATACGGGTCTCAGGGTCAGAGCGTTAAAAAAAAGGGCCTGGGGACTGATCCCCAGGCCCTCAAAAGGTGAGAGGTGTCTAGTCCCTCGACCTGGTGAGCGGTGCTACAAACAACCTGTTGGTTCAGCCCTTCAGCGGAACCAGACGTGGAGCAATCATGTTTTCCGGGCGCAGGATGTCGGCGAGCATGGCTTCGTCGAGCAGACCTTCCTCGCGCACCAGTTCCAGCACGCCGCGGCCGCTTTCAAGGGCGATACGGGCAATGCGGGTGGCGTTTTTGTAGCCGATGTACGGGTTCAGTGCGGTGACCAGACCGATCGAGTGTTCGACCAGTTCGCGGCAGCGCGCTTCGTTGGCGGTGATGCCGACGATGCAGTGCTCGCGGAGCATGTCCATGGCGCGCTGCAGCAGGCGGATCGAGTCGAGGATCTTGAAAGCGATCAGCGGCTCCATCACGTTCAGTTGCAGTTGGCCGCCTTCGGCTGCCATGGTCAGCGCCAAGTCGTTACCGATGACCTGGAAAGCAACCTGGTTAACGGCTTCCGGAATCACCGGGTTGACCTTGCCGGGCATGATCGAACTGCCTGGCTGACGCGCCGGCAGGTTGATTTCATTGATGCCGGTACGCGGGCCGCTGGACAGCAGGCGCAGGTCGTTGCAGATCTTCGACAGCTTGACCGCGGTGCGCTTGAGCATGCCGGAGAACAGCACGAAGGCGCCCATGTCGGAGGTGGCTTCGATCAGGTCGGCGGCGGGCACCAGCGGTTGACCGCTGATCAGCGCCAGACGCTGGACAGCCAGGGCCTGATAGCGTGGGTCGGCGTTGATGCCGGTACCAATGGCGGTACCGCCCAGGTTCACTTCAGTCAGCAGTTCCGGGGCCAGCGTCTTCAGACGGGCCAGGTCTTCGCCCATGGTGGTGGCGAAGGCACGGAATTCCTGGCCGAGGGTCATCGGCACGGCGTCTTGCAGTTGGGTGCGGCCCATTTTCAGGACGTGGTTGAATTCTTCACCCTTGGCTGCGAATGCCTTGATCAGGCTGTCGAGGCTGGCCAGCAGCGAGTCGTGGCCCAGCAGCAGACCCAGACGGATCGCGGTCGGGTAGGCGTCGTTGGTCGACTGCGCCATGTTCACGTCATCGTTGGGGTGCAGGTACTGGTACTCGCCTTTCTGGTGACCCATTGCTTCGAGCGCAATGTTGGCGATCACTTCGTTGGCGTTCATGTTGGTGGAAGTGCCGGCGCCACCTTGAATCATGTCGACCACGAACTCTTCGTGGAAATCACCGCGGATCAATCGGGCACAGGCTTCGCTGATGGCAGCGTGCTTGGCTTCGCTCAGATGACCCAGTTCACGGTTGGCGTCAGCGGCGGCCTGTTTGACCATCGCCAGACCGACAACCAGTTTCGGGTAATGCGAAATCGGAACGCCCGAGAGGCGGAAGTTGTTCACCGCTCGCAGGGTCTGGATGCCGTAATACGCTTGAGCCGGTACTTCGAGGGCGCCAAGCAGGTCGTTTTCTGTGCGGAAAGATGCAGCGGAGGACATGATAGAAATCATCTCAATATGGACCCGGTCTGTGCCGGAACGCTGCGAATGCTAGGCTTGTGGGAAATTTTGGGCCAATGCTGTTCAGCACTGGCCTATGCACATTCGGCATAATGCCGGTGTGACGCCGCGTGCGCGGCAGACGTGTGACCTGTTTTGGTGCGTGTCCGGGAGGACGTGATGAATCTGGAAAGCAAATGGCTTGAGGACTTCAGTGCTCTGGCCGCCACCCGCAGCTTCTCGCAGGCCGCCGAGCGGCGCTTCGTGACCCAGCCGGCCTTCAGTCGACGGATCCGCAGCCTCGAGGCGGCGCTGGGGCTGACGTTGGTCAATCGCTCGCGCACGCCGGTCGAGCTGACAGCGGCGGGGCAGTTGTTTCTGGTGACCGCGCGTACCGTGGTTGAACAACTCGGCGAAGTGCTGCGCCATTTGCATCACCTGGAAGGCGGGCAGGGCGAGGTGATGCAGGTTGCTGCCGCTCACTCGCTGGCGTTGGGCTTCTTTCCGCGCTGGATCGCGCAGTTACGCAACGAAGGGCTGAACATTGCCACGCGGTTGGTGGCGACCAACGTCGGCGACGCTGTGCATGCGTTGCGTGAAGGGGGCTGCGATTTGATGCTGGCGTTCTACGACCCGGACGCGGCGATGCAGATGGACCCGGAAATCTTCCCGTCGCTGCATCTGGGCCAGACGGAGATGCTCCCGGTGTGCGCGGCGGATGCCGATGGCAAGCCGTTGTTCGATCTGGAAGGCGATGCCAGCGTACCGTTGCTCGCTTATAGCGCCGGGGCGTTTCTCGGGCGTTCGGTAAACGGCTTGTTGCGCCAGCGCCAACTACGTTTCACCACTATTTACGAAACGGCCATGGCCGACAGCCTGAAAAGCATGGCCCTGGAAGGTCTGGGAATCGCCTGGGTGCCGCAACTGAGCGTGCGGGCCGAATTGGCCCGGGGGGAACTCGTCGTTTGCGGCGGTGCGCAGTGGCATGTACCGCTGGAGATTCGCCTGTATCGCTGCGCACTGGTGCGCAAGGCCAATGTGCGGTTGCTCTGGCGCAAGCTCGAAGGCGGCGCTGCACAAGCGTCCTGACTCACCGCCGATCCAATGGTGGGAGGGGGATTTGTGGTGTTGCGGCGCTGACCTTCAAGTCAATAAAAACGGGCCTTTGCGTCATTTGACAGATGGTCGCCCAGGGGGCTGTTTATTGGCTTCTTTGCGGTATACTGCGCGGCCTTCGGCCGGTACGTCCGGTCATTTTTCCTACAACAAGCCACGCATTCTGCGTGGCTTGTTGTTTTTGACGCGCCTGCGGGCGCCCAGAGAGAAGAGGCGCGACGATGAGTGCACTGGTTGGCGTGATCATGGGCTCCAAGTCCGATTGGTCCACCCTTAGCCACACCGCCGATATGCTGGAAAAGCTCGGCATCCCGTACGAGGTCAAAGTGGTCTCTGCCCACCGCACCCCGGATTTGCTGTTCCAGTACGCCGAAGAGGCTGAAAGCCGCGGCATCGAGGTGATTATCGCCGGTGCCGGTGGCGCAGCTCACTTGCCAGGCATGTGTGCGGCCAAGACCCACCTGCCGGTACTGGGCGTTCCGGTGCAGTCGGCCATGCTCTCGGGCGTCGATTCGCTGCTGTCGATCGTGCAGATGCCCGCCGGTATTCCGGTCGCCACTCTGGCCATCGGCAAAGCAGGCGCGATCAACGCGGCCCTGCTCTCGGCGAGCATCCTTGGCGCCAAGCATCCACAGTTCCACGCGGTACTGAAAACCTTCCGTGCCGAGCAGACAGACAGCGTCCTGGACAATCCAGACCCACGTATTGCCTGAGGTTGTTGAGATGAAGATCGGTGTAATCGGTGGCGGCCAGTTGGGTCGCATGTTGGCCCTGGCGGGGACTCCGCTGGGCATGAACTTCGCTTTTCTCGACCCTGCGCCGGACGCTTGCGCCGCGGCGTTGGGTGAACACCTGCGGGCCGATTACGGCGATCAGGATCATCTGCGCCAGTTGGCCGATGAAGTCGATCTGGTGACCTTCGAGTTCGAAAGCGTCCCGGCTGAAACCGTAGCGTTCCTCTCGCAATTCGTGCCGGTCTACCCGAGCGCTGAAGCCCTGCGCATTGCTCGCGACCGCTGGTTCGAGAAGAGCATGTTCAAGGATCTGGGGATTCCAACCCCAGCCTTCGCCGACATCCAATCGCAAGCCGATCTGGACGCCGCCGTCGCGTCCATCGGTCTGCCGGCCGTGCTGAAAACCCGCACGCTGGGTTACGACGGCAAGGGCCAGAAAGTCCTGCGCAAGCCTGAAGATGTGGTCGGCACTTTCGCCGAACTCGGTAGCGTCGCCTGTTTGCTGGAAGGCTTCGTGCCGTTCACCGGTGAAGTCTCGCTGATCGCCGTGCGCGCTCGCGATGGCGAAACCAGGTTCTACCCGTTGGTTCACAACACCCACGACAGCGGCATCCTCAAGCTGTCCGTTGCCAGCACCGATCACCCGTTGCAAGCGCTGGCCGAAGACTATTCCAGCCGCGTGCTCAAGCAACTGGATTACGTCGGCGTGATGGCGTTCGAGTTCTTTGAAGTCGACGGTGGCCTGAAGGCCAACGAAATCGCCCCGCGCGTGCACAACTCCGGGCACTGGACCACCGAAGGCGCCGAGTGCAGCCAGTTCGAAAACCATCTGCGTGCCGTTGCCGGCCTGCCGCTGGGGTCGACCGCTAAAGTCGGCGAGAGCGCGATGCTCAACTTCATCGGTGTCGTACCGCCGGTGGAGAAAGTCATCGCCATCGAAGATTGCCACCTGCATCACTACGGCAAGGCGTTCAAGGCTGGGCGCAAGGTCGGTCACGCCAACCTGCGTTGCGCCGACATGGCCACGCTCCAGGCACAGATCGTCAAGGTCCAAGCGCTGATCGCCGAGTAAAACAGTTTCATGTGGCAGCGGCGGAACCATTCAGGGGCCGCCGTTCTCTCATGGCAGGATGCGCAAGTCTGACTAGGCTTCGCATATTGACCATCAAGAGGGAAGTGCCATGGGAATTATCGGAACCATCTTTATCGGCTTGATCGTCGGCCTGCTGGCGCGGTTCCTGAAACCGGGCGATGACAGCATGGGCTGGATCATGACCATCCTGCTCGGTATCGGCGGTTCGCTGGCAGCCACCTACGGCGGCCAGGCTTTGGGCATCTATCAGGCAGGTCAGGGCGCAGGGTTCTTCGGCGCGCTGGTCGGCGCGATCGTGTTGCTGGTGATCTACGGCCTGATCAAAAAGAACTGATCCAGGCGACAAAGCCCTCTCTGCCAAACCGGCAGGGAGGGCTAGAATGCTCGGCGATTCATTCCTTTCTTTTTCCGAGCACCTTCATGCGCCGTCTTCTGTTGACTCTCCTTTTCCTGGGCAGTGGTTTGGCCCACGCCGGCGAACTGCCGGAAACCGACTGGCTGGAACTGATGCCCAAGTCGGATCAAAAGGCCCTTGAGGCCATGCCCGAAATCGACCATAACTCCCCCGAAGCCACTGGCACCTTCACCGAGAAGGGCGGCATGAAACAGGCCAAGGGTCTGCCGGCGGTGATGTATTCGACCAAGACTGTGGCGGCGATGAATGGCAAACACATCCGCATTGGCGGATACCCGGTGCCGCTTGAGTCCGACGCCAAGGGTCGCAGTACGCTGTTCTTCCTTGTGCCATATCCGGGCGCCTGCATCCATGTGCCGCCACCGCCGCCGAATCAACTGTTGCTGGTGCGCTACCCCAAAGGTCTGAAGCTCGATGACATCTATACGCCGCTGTGGGTGACCGGCACGCTGAAGATCGAGAAGGTCAGCAATGATCTGGCTGACGCCGCGTATGCGCTGGAAGCGGACAAGGTGCGGGTGGTGCAGGAGTCCGATCTCTAAGAGTTGGCGCAGAACCCAAGGTAGGGGCGGGCTTGCTCGCGAATGTGGTCTCTCAGTCACATTGATGTTGCCTGATACGACGCTTTCGCGAGCAAGCCTTTGCGCCAGGGTCTAGAGCGGTTTGCTGCCGACGCTGACGCCCATGGTGTGGCTCGCACCCGACGCTAAAGTCACCACGTCATCCATCACATTCGCGGTCTCGATGCACAGCATGCGCTGCCAGCCATCGTTATCCATATCGCTGAGCGCTGCCGCGCGGTCGATCCACGGGTTCCAGATTACCGCGGTGCGCGAACCCGTCGCGGTCAGCACGATACGCCGCTCCCACGTCGGGTCGATGATGCTTAGCTGTGGCGGGGCGTCGAGGTAGATGCGGTCGGTTTCGCCGGCAAAGTGCAGATCACCTTGCTGGGTGACGGTCTTCCAGTCATCCAGCGTCTCGATGTAATTCAGGCCATCGACACCGTCGACGTGCACATTGCGCACATCGCTGACGGCGAAGTACGTGTGCAGGGCCTGGCTGAGGCTGACGGTCTCGGCACCCCGGTTGTGGCTGGTCAGGCTGAAGTGCAATTGATCATCCAGGCGCAGGGTCAGGGTCAGATCCACTTCATGGGGCCAGCCCGGCAATCCGCCTTCGGGGCAGGGCAGCTTGAACTCGACCTTGAGGCCGTTGGCCTCGGCTTCGATACCGCCCAGCGCCCAATCCATCGCCCTTACCAAACCATGCGCCGGCGCCGGTTCGTCACTGATGCGCATGGCTTTTACGCTCTGCGGATTGCGTTCGAATTTTCCGAACCACGGCCAGCACACCGGCACACCTGCGCGGATGCTCTTGCCCGTCTTGAAGTCAGCCTTGTCGTTGAGCCAGATGATCGGCGGCTGGCCGTCGATCTGATAACTGAGGATGTGTGCGCCTTGCTGGGCCACCAGCACTTCGGCCTGACCGTGGCGAATGCGCCAGCAGTTCAGTTCATCCAGTTTCACGGCTTCAACGTTGGGCGGGTTCATGGGACAGCTCTCGATCAGAAACAGGGACAACTATCGACCGTAGAACGGTCGTGAGGTTTAGCGTGCGCGTGGAGGTACCGAACGGGTGCGACCGCTGCCGTCGATAGCGACGAAGACGAACACCGCTTCGGTGACTTTACGCCATTCGCTGGACAGCGGATCGTCGCTCCACACTTCGACCATCATCTGGATCGAGCTGCGGCCGATTTCCAGGGTCTGTGTATAAAAGGACAATTGCGCGCCAACGGCCACTGGCACCAGGAACGCCATGCGATCAATGGCGACGGTCGCGACGCGGCCACCGGCCACACGGCTGGCCATTGCGGTGCCGGCCAGGTCCATTTGCGCGACCAGCCAGCCGCCGAAAATATCGCCAAAGCCATTGGTTTCACGCGGTAGCGCGGTGATTTGCAGGGCCAGATCGCCCTGCGGGATCGGATCTTCTTGTTCGAGCTCTATCATGCCGAGGGGCCTCTGACCCGTGACTCTTTGTGGGTATTGCGGGTGGTAGCCGTCTTCAGGAAAAACGATTCAGCACCGAACATATTGCGTTCGTCACGTTTTCCATCAGGCAACTAAAAGGGAAACTCTGCGAAATCGGCTGCTCCCAGGCAAAGGGCGGACCAACGACGTTTTCGCACAGCAACCCCCTACAAACCGGAGCAAGGTTGCGAGTATATCGGTCGGTAGACTCCGCGACGACCATCCGGTTCTGATTTTGACCGCCAAATACGCACCTCTATGTGCTTTTTCGAACAATTTGCTATGGTGCCGAACCTGCTCAAGCCACAGCCAGCGTTGTTGTGGCGGTAGATCCGCCTAATAAGAGAAGCCCTTGCCATGACCACAGCGCCTTCGAGCCTCGCGCAGTCCGAGCAACCCGCACGACCGTTGACCCGCAATGATTACAAGACTCTGTCGCTGTCTGCCCTGGGGGGCGCGCTGGAGTTCTACGATTTCATCATCTTCGTTTTCTTTGCCACCGTGGTCGGCAAACTGTTCTTCCCCGCCGACATGCCAGAGTGGCTGCGCCTGATGCAGACCTTCGGCATCTTCGCCGCCGGCTACCTGGCGCGGCCGTTGGGCGGCATCGTCATGGCGCATTTCGGCGATCTGTTGGGTCGCAAGAAGATGTTCACCCTGAGCATATTCATGATGGCTGTGCCGACCCTGATCATGGGCCTCCTGCCAACCTACGCGCAAATCGGCTTGTGGGCGCCGATCCTGTTGCTGCTGATGCGCGTGATTCAAGGCGCGGCGATTGGCGGTGAGGTGCCTGGGGCGTGGGTCTTCGTTTCCGAACACGTGCCGCAAAAGCACATCGGCTATGCCTGCGGCACCCTGACCAGCGGCTTGACCGCCGGCATCCTGCTCGGTTCGCTGGTCGCCACCGCGATCAACAGCCTTTATACGCCCGTGGAAGTCGCGGATTACGCCTGGCGGATTCCGTTCCTGCTCGGTGGCGTGTTCGGCCTGTTCTCGGTTTACCTGCGCCGCTGGCTGCACGAGACCCCGGTGTTCGCCGAGCTGCAACTGCGCAAGGCGCTGGCCGAAGAAGTGCCGTTGCGTGCGGTGCTGCGTGATCATCGCGGGGCGATTGCAATCTCGATGCTGCTGACCTGGCTGTTGTCCGCCGGGGTCGTCGTGGTGATCCTGATGACCCCGACCGTACTGCAAACGGTCTATCACTTCTCGCCGACCACAGCGTTGCAATCGAACAGCCTGGCCATCGTGTTCCTGAGCATCGGTTGCATCATTTCCGGCGCCCTGGCGGATCGTTTTGGCGCCGGCCGTGTGTTTGTCTTCGGTTGCCTGGGCTTGTTGGTCAGCTCCTGGACCTTCTATCACAGCCTCGCGGATCACCCTGACTGGTTGTTCCCGCTGTACGCGTTGACCGGATTGCTGGTCGGCACCATCGGTGCGGTGCCCTATGTGATGGTCAAAGCGTTCCCGCCGGCGGTGCGCTTCAGTGGCCTGTCGTTCTCGTACAACGTGGCGTACGCGATCTTCGGTGGTCTGACGCCGATGGTGGTCAGCCTGCTGCTGAAAGAAAGCGCGATGGGCCCGGCTTATTATGTGGTGGTGCTCTGCGCGGTGGGGATTGTGGTGGGCGCGTGGCTCTGGAAGAAGGGCCGCTGATCCCGACACCTCATCGATTGTTCTGACGCCTTCGCGAGCAAGTCGCACCGCCGCTCCCACATTTGGAATGCATTTCAACGTGTGGGGGCGGGCTTGCTCGCCAAGGGGGCGCCGCGAATCACTCACTAAAAAACCAATGCTGGCCTTTCATCCAATTGTCATATTTCAGCCATAGAGTGTTCACACGGCCTGCTGATACTTGGCCCCGACTTAACACCCCCTATCTGCTAGGAGTAAGGCATGAAACTGAAGCGTTTGATGGCGGCAATGACTTTTGTCGCTGCTGGCGTAGCGACTGCCCACGCGGTAGCCGCTGGCGTTGACCCGGCAATTCCGGCGTACAGCAAAGTCACCGGTGTCTCGGGCAACCTGTCCAGCGTTGGCTCCGATACCCTGGCTAACCTCATGACCCTCTGGGCTGAGAACTACAAAAAAGAATACCCGAACGTCAACATCCAGATTCAGGCTGCCGGTTCCGCTACAGCGCCACCTGCGCTGACTGAAGGGACTTCGAACCTGGGCCCTATGAGCCGCAAGATGAAGGACACCGAACTGGCTGCCTTCGAGCAGAAGTACGGCTACAAGCCAACCGCTATCCCGGTTGCTGTGGATGCCCTGGCGGTCTTCGTTCACAAGGACAACCCGATCCAGCACCTGACCATGGAACAGGTTGACGCGATCTTCTCGTCTACCCGTCTGTGCGGCGCCAAAGCCGACGTCAAAACCTGGGGCGACCTGGGCGTGACCGGCGACCTGGCCAACAAGCCAGTGCAACTGTTCGGTCGTAACTCGGTATCCGGCACCTACGGCTACTTCAAAGAA
The DNA here is from genome assembly GCF_963971015.1 of Pseudomonas sp. RA_15y_Pfl2_54. Classification (NCBI taxonomy): domain Bacteria; kingdom Pseudomonadati; phylum Pseudomonadota; class Gammaproteobacteria; order Pseudomonadales; family Pseudomonadaceae; genus Pseudomonas; species Pseudomonas sp. RA_15y_Pfl2_54. The sequence continues at coordinate 42,210 of NZ_CAXAPN010000009.1, read as the reverse complement.
GAAGCCCTGTGCAAAGGCGACTACAAGCCAAACGTCAACGAACAACCAGGCTCGGCTTCGGTCGTGCAGTCGATCAGCTCCTCGCTGAACGGCATCGGTTACTCGGGCATCGGCTACAAAACCGCTAGCGTGAAAACCGTAGCCCTGGCCAAGAAAGGCAGCACTGACTTCATCGAAGACAGTGAAGAAAACGCCCTGAACGGCAAGTATCCGCTGTCGCGTTTCCTCTACGTTTACGTCAACAAAGCCCCGAACAAGCCTTTGGCCCCGCTGGAAGCTGAGTTCGTGAAACTGGTGCTGTCCAAACAAGGCCAGGAAGTGGTTGTGAAAGACGGTTACATCCCGCTGCCGGCCAAGGTTGCTGCAAAAGCACTGGCTGACCTGGGTCTGCAAGAAGGCGGCGCTGTCGCCAAGAAGTAACAAATTGAGCCCGGGGTGAACCCCACCGGGCTCAAGTGAAAGGCCGGATCTGCCCGCAGACCGGCCTTTTACACACCTCAAATTTTCGATCCGCCTCCAGTACCCGCTGGGGGTGGATTTGGTGCGTCACTGCATTGTCATCTTTCTGTCATACAGGATCGCTAGGGTGAGCGCATGAATGATCTGGCCAACTCCACAATGACTACGACTTCCCCTCCCAAGCGCATTGATTTCAATACGCCTGAGCTGCAACGCAAGCGCCGTATTCGCGCGCTCAAGGATCGCCTCACTCGCTGGTACGTCCTGATTGGCGGCCTGGCAGTGCTGGCGGCCATCACGCTGATTTTCTTCTTCCTCGCCTATGTGGTTGCCCCGCTGTTCAAGGGTGCCGACCTGACCGCGAAAGATGCAATCACCCCAGCCTGGATGCAGGACGCTGGCAAGCCACTGATGATTTCGCTCGAAGAGCAGAATAAGGTGGCCATGCGCGTTTCCGACAAAGGTCAGGCGCTGTTCTTCGATATCGACAGTGGCGCTGAGTTGAAGCGTGTCGATCTGCCGGTGCCGGCAGGTGCAACGGTGACGTCCATCGCCAAAGACCAGCCAGGTCATCCGCTGGTCGCCGTGGGCCTGTCCAACGGCCAGGTGCTGGTGTTCCGCCACACCTATAAAGTCAGCTACCCCGATGGCAAGAAAACCATCACCCCAGCCATCGAATATCCCTATGGCGACACGCCGATCGCGCTGAACGAAAGCGGCGGTGCGCTGGAGCACGTCAGCCTCAATGCCTCCGATTCGACCTTGATGCTGGTCGGCTCCACCGGTTCGCAACTCAATGTGCTGTCGCTGACCAGCGAAGAAAACATGATGACCGGCGAAGTCACCAACGAGCAGAAGCGTATCGATCTGCCGCAGATGACTGAGCCGGTGAAAAACATTTTCGTCGACCCGCGCCAGCAGTGGCTGTACGTGGTCAACGGGCGTGCCCAGGCCGACGTGTTCAGCCTGCGCGACAAGAGTCTCAATGGTCGTTACAAACTGCTGGAAAACGGCGATGCGCAAGTGACTGCGACGGCCCAGTTGGTGGGCGGTATTTCGCTGATCGTCGGTGATTCCAATGGTGGTCTGGCCCAGTGGTTCATGGCTCGCGACACCGACGGTGAACTGCGCCTTAAGCAGATTCGCACCTTCCAGATGGGCACTGCACCGATCGTTGAAATCACCGCTGAAGAGCGTCGCAAGGGCTTTCTCGCCCTGGATGCCAGCGGCAAGCTCGGCGTGTTCCACAGCACCGCACACCGCACTTTGCTGGTCGATCAGGTGGTCGACGGCCAAGGCCTGTTCGGTCTGTCGCCTCGCGCCAACCGTGTGATTGTCGAAGCGGGCGGCAAGCTGCAACCGCTGCTGCTCGACAACCCGCACCCGGAGGTGTCCTGGAGCGCGTTGTGGAGCAAGGTTTGGTACGAAAACTACGACGAGCCTAAATACGTCTGGCAATCGACCGCCGCCAACACTGATTTCGAACCCAAGATGAGCCTGGCGCCACTGACCTTCGGTACGCTCAAGGCAGCGTTCTACGCCATGTTGCTGGCGGCACCGCTGGCCGTTGCCGCTGCGATCTACACCGCGTACTTCATGGCCCCGAGCTTGCGCCGCAAGGTCAAGCCGGTGATTGAGCTGATGGAAGCGATGCCGACGGTGATCCTCGGTTTCTTCGCCGGTCTGTTTCTCGCACCTTATGTGGAAGGGCATTTACCGGGCATCTTCAGCCTGCTGATGCTGCTACCGATCGGCATTCTGGTGGCCGGGTTCACCTTCAGCCGTCTGCCTGAAGCCATCCGCCTGAAAGTGCCGGACGGCTGGGAAAGTGCGCTGCTGATTCCGGTGATCCTGTTTGTGGGCTGGCTGTCGCTGTACATGAGCCCGTTCATGGAGAACTGGTTCTTTGGCGGTGACATGCGCATGTGGATCTCCCACGACCTGGGCATCACCTACGACCAGCGCAACGCACTGGTGGTCGGTCTGGCCATGGGGTTCGCGGTGATCCCGAACATTTACTCGATTGCTGAAGACGCCGTGTTCAGCGTGCCGCGCGGCTTGACCCTTGGCTCGCTGGCGCTGGGTGCCACACCGTGGCAGACCATGACCCGCGTGGTCATCCTCACCGCAAGCCCGGGCATTTTCTCGGCATTGATGATCGGCATGGGTCGTGCGGTCGGGGAAACCATGATCGTGCTGATGGCCACCGGTAACACCCCGGTCATGGAACTGAACCTGTTCGAAGGTCTGCGTACGCTGGCGGCCAACGTGGCAGTGGAAATGCCGGAGTCGGAAGTCGGCGGCAGCCACTACCGCGTGCTGTTCCTCTCGGCGCTGGTGCTGCTGTTGTTCACCTTCATCATGAACACCCTGGCAGAACTGATTCGTCAGCGTCTGCGCAAGAAATACTCGTCGCTTTAAGCAAAGGTAGAAGTCTGTGAAACAGAACTCCCTGAATGGATGGTTCAAGAGCGGCGCCCCTGGCGTCTGGATCAGCGGTGGCGCGGTGTCCATCGCGGTCATCATGACCATTGGCCTGCTGGCGGTGATTGCCGTGCGCGGTCTGGGTCACTTCTGGCCGGCGGATCTGATCCGTGCCAACTACGACGTGCCGGGCCAGGCCAATCACCTGGTCATCGGCGAAGTGGTGCAGAAAGAAGAAGTGCCGCGAGCCCGCCTCAAGAGCGCTGGTTTGCCGGTGCCTGACCAGGGCCCGGAGTTCATGACCCGTGAGCTGATCAAGGTCGGTAACCGTGATCTGAACGGCAACGACTTCACCTGGATCGTCGGCGAGTGGCTGACCAACCAGACGTCGCCGCCGGAGCTGATGGCGATCGAGCGTCGTGAGTGGGGCAATTTCTACGGCTACCTGGTCAACGTCAAACAGGACGGCAAGGTGATCGCCGAGGGCGAGGCTGCATGGCCTGAGCTGCAGGCGCGGATCGACCGCGTGAGCGGGCTTGCCAAGCAACTGAAGTCGCTGGAAAAGACTGACATCGGCGCGATCAACGCAGGGTTGGAGCGCATCCGTCTGCACGGCCGCAAACTGGAACTGGAAGGCAAACTCGACGCCACCGCACAAGCGGACATGGAATCCGAGCGCGCCGAACTTAACGCTCGTTATCAGGACGTTGAAGCACGCCTGTCCGATCTGCATGCCCAGTTCAACCGTGATGCCTTGACCGCTCGCGATGCCAACGGCAAAGAGATTGAAATCGGTCTGGGCAAAGTGGTTCATGCCTACCAGCCGAACGCGATGGGTACGTTCACCAAAATCCGCTTCTACTTCGCCAAGGTCTGGGAATTCCTGTCGGAAGACCCGCGTGAAGCGAACACCGAAGGCGGGATTTTCCCGGCGATTTTCGGCACCGTGATGATGACCCTCATCATGGCGATGATCGTGACCCCGTTCGGCGTGTTGGCGGCGGTGTACCTGCGTGAATACGCCAAGCAGAACGCCCTGACGCGGATCATCCGTATCGCGGTGAACAACCTCGCCGGCGTACCGGCGATCGTTTACGGCGTGTTTGGTCTGGGCTTCTTTGTTTATGTACTGGGTGGCTCGGTTGACCGCTTGTTCTTCCCCGAAGCGCTGCCGGCACCGACCTTCGGTACGCCGGGCCTGCTCTGGGCTTCGTTGACCCTGGCGCTGCTGGCAGTGCCGGTGGTGATCGTGGCGACCGAAGAAGGGCTGGCGCGGATTCCACGCACGGTGCGCGAAGGCTCGCTGGCGCTTGGCGCGACCAAGGCTGAAACCTTGTGGAAGATCGTTCTGCCCATGGCCAGCCCGGCCATGATGACCGGCATGATCCTCGCCGTGGCTCGCGCCGCTGGTGAAGTGGCGCCGCTGATGCTGGTGGGTGTGGTGAAACTGGCGCCGTCGCTGCCGGTTGACGGCAACTACCCGTACCTGCACCTGGATCAGAAGATCATGCACTTGGGCTTCCACATTTATGACGTCGGCTTCCAGAGCCCGAACGTCGAAGCGGCCCGCCCGCTGGTGTACGCCACGGCGCTGTTGCTGGTGTTGGTGATCGCCACGTTGAACCTGTCGGCGGTGTGGATTCGTAACCACCTGCGCGAAAAGTACAAAGCGTTGGACAGTTGATATTCCTGTGGGAGCGGGCTTGCTCGCGAAAGCGGTGGGTCAGGCGACATTGATGTTGAATGTGCCGACCTCTTCGCGAGCAAGCACGCTGCCACCCAAGATTGAGTACAGCCGCACCCAGCGGCTAACCGAACCGAATTTGTTAGCACAGGGAGCCTCCCATGCAGCACGAAACACATACCCACGGCATCAACATGTCTGCCCTGGGCCGCGACAAGCAGAGCCTGAGCCTCGAGCAGGAAACCGTTGCCATCGAAGTGCCGGGCCTGAGCCTGTACTACGGCGACAAACAAGCATTGTTCGACGTCAGCATGAACATCCCGAAACAGCGCGTGACGGCCTTCATCGGCCCGTCCGGCTGTGGCAAGTCGACGTTGCTGCGTACCTTCAATCGCATGAACGACCTGGTTGACGGTTGCCGCGTAGAAGGCGCGATCAACCTGTACGGCAACAACATCTATCGCAAGGGCGAAGACGTTGCCGAACTGCGTCGTCGCGTCGGCATGGTGTTCCAGAAGCCGAACCCGTTCCCGAAAACCATCTATGAAAACGTGGTTTACGGCCTGCGCATTCAAGGGATCAACAAGAAGCGCATCCTCGACGAAGCCGTTGAGTGGGCGTTGAAAGGCGCGGCGCTGTGGGACGAAGTCAAAGACCGTCTGCACGAATCGGCACTGGGCCTGTCCGGTGGTCAGCAGCAGCGTCTGGTGATTGCCCGCACCATCGCGGTTGAGCCCGAAGTACTGCTGCTCGACGAACCGTGCTCGGCTCTGGATCCGATCTCGACCCTCAAAGTCGAAGAGCTGATCTACGAATTGAAATCCAAATTCACCATCGTCATCGTGACCCACAACATGCAGCAGGCGGCGCGGGTGTCCGACTACACGGCCTTCATGTACATGGGCAAACTGGTGGAATTCGGCGACACCGATACGCTGTTCACCAACCCGGCGAAGAAGCAGACCGAAGACTACATTACCGGTCGTTATGGTTGATTGATGCAGCTGCGAGCCGCGAGCTTCAAGCGGCAAGCGAGAGCGGTTCGAGTACGACACAAATCAGCTTGCAGCGTGTAGCTTGCAGCTCTTGGTAACAGCTTTTGCGGAGCGAACACAATGATTTCTAAGGAAGGCCTCACTCATCACATTTCCGCGCAGTTCAACGCTGAACTGGAGGAAGTGCGCAGCCACCTCCTGGCCATGGGCGGACTGGTCGAGAAACAGGTCAACGACGCCGTCACGGCGCTGATCGAAGCCGACTCCGGCCTGGCCCAGCAGGTGCGTGAAATCGACGATCAGATCAACCAGATGGAGCGCAACATCGACGAAGAATGCCTGCGCATTCTGGCCCGTCGTCAGCCAGCGGCCTCCGACCTGCGTCTGATCATCAGCATCTCCAAGTCGGTGATCGACCTGGAGCGCATCGGCGACGAGGCCACCAAGATTGCCCGCCGCGCCATCCAGCTGTGCGAAGAGGGCGAGGCGCCGCGCGGTTACGTCGAGGTACGCCACATCGGTGACCAGGTGCGCAACATGGTACGTGATGCCCTGGATGCGTTTGCTCGTTTCGACGCCGATCTGGCGTTGTCGGTGGCGCAGTACGACAAAGTCATCGACCGCGAATACAAAACGGCACTGCGCGAACTGGCAACCTACATGATGGAAGACCCACGCTCTATCTCGCGGGTCTTGAGCATCATCTGGGTGTTGCGTTCGCTGGAGCGCATCGGTGACCACGCGCGCAACATCTCGGAACTGGTGATCTATCTGGTGCGCGGCACCGACGTTCGCCACATGGGCCTCAAGCGCATGAAGGAAGAAGTTCAGGGCACAAGCGGCGAAACCGCTAATGTTCCGGGCGTTGCTGACGATAAGTAAGATTGCCTGAGAAAAGCGCCCGGCCCTTTGGCCGGGCGTTTTTATTTAGGGGTTCGGATAAAAAAGCAGCACCCGCGAACGAAAAGTCCCGGCGTGACTGAAGAGTTTTGGCAATGTGCCATCAGCCAGCGTTATGCTTGCCGGGATTTTTATAGGGGTGTTGGATGAGCAAAATCAGTGTGTTGGTCGTGGACGATGCGTCGTTCATTCGTGACCTGGTGAAAAAGTGCCTGCGTAATTACTTCCCCGGGATCCGCACCGAGGATGCCGTCAACGGTAAAAAGGCTCAGGCCATGCTGGCCAAGGAAGCCTTCGACCTGGTTCTGTGCGACTGGGAAATGCCGGAAATGTCCGGTCTCGAACTGCTGACCTGGTGCCGTCAACAGGACAATCTCAAGACCATGCCGTTTGTCATGGTGACCAGCCGTGGCGACAAAGAGAACGTGGTGCAGGCGATTCAGGCTGGCGTTTCGGGCTATGTCAGCAAGCCGTTCACCAACGAGCAACTGCTGACCAAGGTCAAGCAGGCGCTGAACAAGGTCGGCAAGCTCGATACCCTGATGAACAGCGCACCGACCAAGATGAACTCGGCGTTCGGCAACGACTCCCTGAGCGCACTGACCGGCGGCAAACCTGCCGTGGTCGGTGGTGCTCCGACGGCCGCTGCGGTCAACCCGTTTGCCAAACCCGCCGCTGCTGCACCCGCGCCAGCCGCCGCGCCATCCCGTGGTTTGCTCAACAGCCCGCCGGTCAAAGCGCCCGCCGCCTCGGCAGCGCCGGCTGGCGGTCGGGGTCAGGGCCAGTTGCGCCTGCCGAGCGGCAACCAGCAATGCGTGATCAAGGCCCTGAGCATCAAGGAAGCGCTGTTGGTGGTGAAGCGCACCGACACCCTGCCGCAGATCCTCGACAGCGCCGTGCTCGACCTGGAACAGGGCGACAACGCCGAAATCGCCCGCCTCAATGGCTACCTGCATGCCATCGTTGCCTTTGAGCAGAAAGCCGACAGCGACTGGCTGCAACTGACCTTTCGCTTCGTCGACCAGGACGCGCAGAAACTCGACTACATCTCCCGCCTGATCGCCCGCGGCACGGCGCAGAAGCACTTCGTACCCGGCGCCTGATCTTCATCGCCTGACCGTCCGACTTCGCGAGCAAGCCCGCACATTGGAATGTATTTCAAATGTGGAGCGAGCTTGCTCGCGGAGGGGGCATCACGCACGACAGCGATTTTCCAGACTGCCCAATTTGAAACATCTGTCGACTAGCCTGGTCTGCTTGACCTGCTAGGCTCATTTCCAGGCCTTACTCGACAGAACCTTTGCCCATGCTCGCGCGCCTGCTGTTTTTCTGTGGTCTCTTCATGGCCTCCACCTCGGCTGTGGCCATGACTATTTACAAATCCACCGATGCCAACGGCGTGGTCTCCTACAGCGACCGGCCGAGCAAAGGCTCGCAGGTGTTCGTGTTTCAGGATCGCATGGTCGAACGCCTTGAGCGGCAGGTGTACCTCGACATCAAGAAGCACAAGGGTGTCGACGTGGTATTCGTGCGCAATGATTTGTATGCGCCGGTCGAGGTTGCACTGGCGTTTACCGGGATGAGCAATGTGCGTGGCGCGCCCGCTCAAACGATCCGCCGGGTGCTGCCGGCACGCAGCAATACGCGCTTGGCGTTGCTGACGGCGGTTTCCGGCGCCAGGCCTCTGGTGTATACGCCGCAGTTCCATTACGCCCTTGGCGACCCTGCCGGGACGGCGCAGGGCTATCGCTATCCGCTGCCGTGGCGTGGCGGGCCGTTTCGCTTGAGTCAGGGCGCCAATGGTCAATACAGCCACTATGGGCCGAAGAACAAGTACGCGATGGACATCGCCATGCCGGTGGGTACACCGATCATCGCCGCGCGGGCTGGCGTGGTGGTGAAAACCGAGAACTCACAGAGTGGACGTGGCACTGATCCTTCCGGTAATTTCGTGCGTGTGCTGCACGATGACGGCACGATGGGCGTGTACCTGCATCTCAAGCAAGGCTCGGTGAGGGTACGCGAAGGGCAACGAGTGACGGTGGGCAGTCCGTTGGCGCTGTCGGGCAACACCGGTAACAGCAGCGGCCCGCACCTGCACTTTGTGGTGCAACGCAATAGCGGGGCGGGGCTGGTGTCGATTCCGTATCAGTTCAACCAGCCGCTGGGGGCATTGCCCAACTTTGCGTTGGGCAAGCAGTGATGAGGTGTCTGATCTGACACCTTCGGGATCAGTCCATCAATCCAGCATCAACACCTTGGCCAGCACAATCTTCGGCCCTTTCATCTTCTTGATGATGATCCGCAGACCTTCGACTTCCAGCGCCTCTTCCTCTTCCGGCACGCGTTTGAGCGTTTCGTAGACCAGGCCGGCGAGGGTTTCGGCTTCGATGTGGTCCAGATCGATGCCCAGCAGGCGCTCGACCTTGAACAACGGCGTATCGCCGCGCACCAGCAACTTGCCCGGCTGATACGCGAGAATCCCGCGCTCGGCCTTGCGGTGTTCGTCCTGAATGTCGCCGACCAGCACTTCCAGCACGTCTTCCATGGTCAGGTAACCGATGATGTTGCCGTCTGCCTCCTCGACCACAGCGAAGTGCGAGCCACCCTTGCGGAACTGCTCCAGCAGTTGCGACAGCGGCATGTGCCGCGACACGCGCTCCAGCGGACGGGTCAGTTCAGCCAGGTTGAACGATTCGGGAATGTGATCCAGCGCCGCCAGTTCCAGCAGCAGATCCTTGATGTGCAGCAGGCCGACGAACTCCTGGCGCTCACTGTCGTACACCGGATAACGGCTGAACTTGTGGCGACGGAACATCGCCAGGATTTCCTTCAGCGGCGCGTTGAATTCCAGCGTGACCAGGTCTTCCCGCGAGTTGGCCCAGTCGACCACTTCCAGTTCGCCCATTTCCACCGCAGACGCCAATACGCGCATGCCTTGGTCGCTCGGATCCTGCCCACGGCTGGAGTGCAGGATCAGTTTCAGTTCTTCGCGGCTGTAGTGGTGTTCGTGGTGCGGGCCGGGTTCGCCCTGTCCGGCGATCCGCAGAATTGCGTTGGCGCTGGCATTGAGCAGGTAGATCGCCGGGTACATCGCCCAGTAGAACAGGTACAGCGGCACCGCAGTCCACAGTGACAGCAGTTCGGGTTTGCGGATTGCCCACGACTTGGGTGCCAGTTCGCCAACGACGATGTGCAGGTACGAAATAACGAAGAACGCAGCGAAGAACGACACGCCCTTGATCACTTCCGGCGACTGCACGCCAACGCTTTCCAGCAAGGGCTCGAGAATGTGCGCAAACGCCGGCTCACCCACCCAGCCCAGGCCGAGGGAGGCGAGGGTGATACCTAGCTGGCACGCCGAGAGATACGCATCGAGCTGACTGTGTACGGTGCGCAGGATGTGCCCGCGCCAGCCGTTCTTGTCAGCGATGGCCTCGACCCGGGTCGAGCGCAGTTTGACCATGGCGAATTCCGCTGCAACGAAAAAGCCGTTGAGCAACACCAGGATCAAAGCAAAAAGAATCATGCCGAAATCGGCAAATATTGTAGCGAGGGACAAGCCAGGGGAAGGGTCCATGATGGAGTTTTGCGGGTTCCGTGTAATTCGTAAGAGAGAATAAGTCGCGCCTGAAAGGCAGGCGCAAGTCAGCCAATGTAGCGGCTGACCTGGCGATTGCCTAGTCCGGCATTACTCAGCGGCGCTAATTGCCCGTACTTGAGCCACTTGAGCCGGGGCGAAATGGCAGGTGAACGTGCTGCCATGACCGGGCACGCTGCTGATTTCCATGCGCGCGCGGTGGCGCAGCAACACATGTTTGACGATCGCCAGCCCCAGTCCGGTGCCGCCCGTGTTGGAATTGCGGCTGGAGTCGACGCGGTAGAAGCGTTCGGTCAGGCGCGGCAGGTGTTTGCTGTCGATCCCCATGCCCGAGTCCTGCACGCTCAGGTGTGCGCCTTGCTCATCACTCCACCAGCGAATGCGAATGTTGCCCTCGGCCGGCGTGTATTTCACCGCGTTGAACACCAGATTGGAGAACGCGCTGCGCAGTTCTGCCTCGCTGCCCTTGAGCATGAGGCTGGTGTCGGCTTCCAGCGTGATGTGCTGGTTTTTTGATCCGGACAGTTGCTGCGCGTCGCTCTTGATCGATTGCAGCAGCGTGTCGACGGGCACCGGATGGTTGTCGGACGGATAATCGGTGGCTTCCAGTTTGGCCAGCAACAGCAGGTCGTTGAGCAACGTCTGCATGCGCCCGCCCTGTTGCTGCATCTGCTGCAGGGCACGGCTCCAGCGCGGGTTCACTTCCTCGACGTTGTCGAGCAGGGTTTCCAGATAGCCGCAGATCACCGTCAGCGGCGTGCGCAACTCGTGGGAAACGTTGGCGACGAAATCTTTGCGCATCTGCTCCAACTGATGGATGCGCGTGACGTCGCGCACCAGCATCAAGTGTTCGTTGTTGCCGTAGCGGGTCAGGTACAGCTGAATGCGCACGCGATCATTGGTCGGCGAGGGGATTTCCAGCGGCTCGGCATAGCTTTCCTGCTCGAAGTATTCCTTGAAGCGCGGATGGCGGACCAGGTTGGTCACCGGTTGGCCGCTGTCTTGCGGGGTCTTGAGGCCGAGCAGGGTTTCGGCGGCGCGGTTCCACCATTCCAGGTTGCCATCGCTGTCGAGCATGATCACCGCGTCTTTCAGCGCGGCGGTGGATTCCTGCACCCGGTCGATCACCGCTTGCAGGCGCCCGCGCACCCGTTGGTCGCGGCGTTGCAGGTGATAGATGCTGTCGAACACCTCGCCCCACAGGCCGTAGCCGTCGGGCGGTGCTTCATCGGGTTGGTGCAGGCGTAGCCATTCGTGCAGACGCAGCAATTGCTTGAGCGTCCAGGCCAGATAAATACCCAGGCCCGCGGCAAGGCTCCAGCCGTAATAGCCGGTGATCAGGCCGATCACCAGACAAGCGGTGACCAGCAGCAGCATGTGGCGAATCAGGGTGCCATGCCAGTTTTGATTCACGGGAAGTACGGTCCTTGTCAGCGAGTCTGGCGGTCGGGTCAGGCCTTGGTGGAAAACCGGTAGCCAGTGCCGCGCACGGTTTGTACCAGATTTTCGTAGGCGTCGCCGAGGGCCTTGCGCAGACGACGTATGTGCACGTCGACGGTGCGCTCTTCAACATAGACGTTGCCGCCCCAGACCTGATCCAACAATTGGCCACGGGTGTAGGCGCGTTCCTGGTGGGTCATGAAGAATTGCAGCAGGCGATATTCGGTCGGGCCCATCTCGGCCGGCTTGCCATCGATGGTCACGCGGTGGCTGATCGGGTCGAGCAGCAGCCCACCGACTTCGATCGGTGCTTCGCCGTCCGTCGGACCGGCGCGACGCAGCACAGCCTTGAGGCGCGCCACCAGCTCGCGTGGGGAAAACGGTTTGGTGATGTAGTCGTCAGCGCCGACTTCCAGACCCTGGATCTTGTTGTCTTCTTCGCCCTTGGCGGTGAGCATGATGATCGGGATGTCCCCGGTCAGTTCGTCACGCTTGAGGCGGCGGGCCAGTTCGATGCCGGAGGTGCCGGGCAGCATCCAGTCGAGCAGGATCAGGTCCGGCTTGCGGTCGACGATGATGGCGTGCGCCTGCTGCGAGTTCTCCGCCTCGAGGCAGTCATAGCCGGCCATTTCCAACGCAACGGCGATCATTTCGCGAATGGGCGCTTCGTCGTCAACGATCAGAATGCTCCTGCCAACCATGCCTTAATCCTCTTGTCATTTAACTGTCTTGCGCCGCATTAGATAACGGAATTATTGCAGTCGTGTGACAGTATTTTAGTCCGCCAGCGGTTGTGCGGATCCTGAACTACGCTCTAAGTCCGAATCCTGACAACCACAAAAGAAGGTTTCCATGACTCAAATGAATTTTTCCTTTAAAGCCCTGCTGATGGCTGCTGCTCTGACTCTGCCTGGATTAGCGATGGCGGCCGAGCCGGCCATGATGAAGGACGGCATGATGGTCGATCACAAAGGCATGACCGTTTACACGTTCGACAAGGACGCCGACGGCAAGTCGATGTGCAACGCCGATTGCGCCAAGAACTGGCCACCGATGATGGCGCCAGCGGACGCCAAGGCTGAGGGCAAATGGAGTGTCATCAAGCGCGATGACGGCATGATGCAATACGCCTACGACGGCAAACCGCTGTACACGTTCATGAAGGACGAAAAACCTGGAGAAATGAAAGGCGACATGATGAATAACATGTGGCATGTCGTCCACATGTCACAGAAATAACGGGCTTGAGTGCTTGAACATCGGCCCCGGTCTGCGGGGCCGTATTGTCTCAACGCAACGCGTAATCCAGCACGATCCCGACAAAAATCGCCAGCCCGGCCCAGTGGTTGTGTAAAAACGCCTGGAAGCAGCGCAACCGGTCCTTGCTGCGGGTGTACCAGAATTGCCACGCATAACAGCCGGCAGCCGCCAGCAGACCGAGATGGAACCAGCCCCCCAGCTCGAATCTCGACCCGGCCAGCAACAGGCAGCCCAGCGACAGCGCCTGCAACGTCAGGATGATCACCCGGTCCGCCTCGCCAAACAGGATCGCCGTGGATTTCACCCCGATCTTCAGGTCGTCATCCCGATCGGTCATCGCGTAATAGGTGTCGTAACCCACCGTCCACAGCAGGTTGGCGATCCACAGCAACCACGCCGCAGCGGGCACTTCGCCGGTTTCGGCGGTGAACGCCATCGGCATGCCCCAGGAAAACGCCGCACCCAGCACCACCTGCGGGTAATAGGTGTAGCGCTTCATGAACGGATACGTGAACGCCAGTGCCAAACCACCCAGCGACAGCCAGATCGTCGGCGCATTGGTGCACAGTACGAGCAGGAAACTCACGCCCATCAGCAGCGCGAAGAACACCAGCGCCTCTTTCGAGCTGATCTTGCCGCTGGCCAACGGTCGTTGCGCCGTGCGTTTGACATGGCCGTCGACCTTGCGGTCGGCCCAGTCGTTGATCACGCAGCCACCGGCGCGGGTCAGCACCACGCCGAGGACAAAAATCACCACGTTGGCCAGCGATGGCGAGCCCTTGCCGGCAATCCACAGCGCCCACAGCGTTGGCCACAGCAGCAAGTAAATGCCGATCGGCTTATCCATGCGGGTCAACTGAATGAAATCCCAGGCGCGCGGATTCAAACGGTTCAGGGACTTGAGCAGGCTCTGATACATCAGCAGGTCTCCGGATGGGCGCGGGCAGCGTTCCACAGGCTCGGCAGGAAAATTTCCGCTACCAGCACGCTCAGTGCGCCACGGTCGAAACGCGAGCGACGGCCCCACAGGTCGGGCGAGCGGGACGCTTGTGGCAGCCAATGTTCCGGGTACTCACAGACTTCGATGGCGCGGCGCTGGAAGGCATGATCGCAAAACAGCAACTCGCCCAGCGAGCGGCTGCCCAGTTCGTCCATGTGCAAACCATCGCCCTGCAACGCGCGGCGCGAAGCCACGCTGCGGGCAAACACCCAGGCTTCGCCATGGCCGCGCAGATACACCTCACGCACCCAGCCTTCACTGCCTTCGGCCAGATCCAGCGCGGTGCATTCGTCGGTTCGCAAAGTGTCCCAGCCTTCAAACAGCGGCGTTACGCTGAAGCCGTCGTTCGACAGACGGGTCAGGCGGCGAGTCAGCGAACCTTCGTCGAACAACCAGTTCAGGGTCAACGAATCGGGGAGGGGCGTCAGTTGGCTCTGAGTCAGCCAGAGCGGGGCCGGAGAGGAATTTGAATGTTGCACAATGAGTCATTATTGGCCGCAAATGAGGCGGCGAGCTTACCATGGCAGGCCGCGAGATTGATGGAACCGGGTCGCCGTTGCGCCGAACAGGCTTGCATCTGCCCGGCACCCTCAGTACAAAACGCCCTGAGCCGGATGGCAGCGCAGCACCCATCGACCGTCCGCGCCGGCAAAACGCCTGAATCCTGAGGAAGTACCTGAATGAAAAAGTGGCAATGTGTGGTTTGCGGCCTGGTCTATAACGAAGCCGACGGCTGGCCGGATGACGGCATCGCGCCGGGCACCCTTTGGCAGGACGTACCGGAAGACTGGCTGTGCCCTGACTGCGGCGTCGGCAAGATGGACTTCGAAATGATCGAAATCAACTAAGCACAACCCAAGGAGTAAGGCATGAGCGCACCAGTCGTCATCGTTGGCACCGGGCTTGCGGGCTACAACCTGGCCCGTGAGTTTCGCAAGCTCGACAGCGAAACCCCGTTGCTGCTGATTACCGCCGATGACGGTCGTTCCTACTCCAAACCGATGCTCTCCACCGGTTTTGGCAAGAACAAGGACGCCGACGGCCTGAGTATGGCCGAGCCGGGCGCCATGGCCGAGCAGTTGAAGGCCGAAGTGCGCACCCATACGCGCATCAGCGGTATCGACGCCGGCCACAAGCGCTTGTGGATCGGCGAAGAGGCCGTGGCCTACCGCGATCTGATCCTCGCCTGGGGGGCAGAGACCGTGCGCGTGCCGATTGAAGGCGATGGTGCGGATCGGGTCTTCCCGATCAACGATCTCGAAGACTACGCACGCTTCCGTGCCGCAGCGGCCGGTAAGCGTCGGGTATTGCTACTCGGGGCCGGCCTGATCGGCTGCGAGTTCGCCAATGACCTGATCCTCGGCGGCTACGAAGTGCAACTGGTCGCCCCGTGCGAACAGGTCATGCCGACGCTGCTGCACCGGGCCGCTGCGGCAGCCGTGCAGGCGGGGCTGGAAAGCCTCGGTGCACGCTTCCACCTGGGGCCGGTGCTGACCCGTCTGCAAAAAGTGGCTGACGGTCTGGAGGCGCACCTGTCCGACGGTCAGGTCATTGCGTGCGATGTGGTGGTCTCGGCCATCGGTCTGCGTCCACGCATTGATCTGGCCGCGGCTGCCGGTGTACAGGTCAATCGCGGCGTCGTGGTCAACCGCCATTTGCAAACGTCTCACGCCAATATCTACGCCTTGGGCGACTGCGCCGAGGTCGACGGGCTGAATCTGCTGTACGTCATGCCCCTGATGAGTTGTGCGCGAGCGCTGGCACAAACCCTGGCTGGAAACCCGACGGCAGTGAGCTATGGTCCCATGCCGATCACCGTGAAAACCCCGGTGTGCCCACTGGTGGTTTCGCCCCCGCCACGGGGCAGCGAAGGCGTGTGGGCGGTCGAAGGGCAGGGCGCCGACATCAAGGCCCTGTGTCACAGCGCTGACGGCCAGTTGCTCGGTTATGCCCTGACCGGCGCGGCGGTGATGGAAAAACTCGCACTGAACAAACAACTTCCGCCCTTGCTGGCGTAAATACCGGTCGTTCTGTCGGAATCACCCCGCTTTTGCCCCTACAAAGGTCGCGTGGAGGCTGGCGCCGCCGGTATCCGCGTGCCATCCTCACTCCGTCTGCCGCAGAGTAGAGCCTGCGGCGCCTTGGGCGCTGTTCCAACGAGAACAGCACGGACATAACAACAAAAAACCGTCAAAGGGGCTTCACTAATGCGTAAACCAGAACTCGCCGCTGCAATCGCTGAAAAAGCAGATCTGACCAAAGAACAGGCCAACCGCGTGCTCAACGCCGTTCTCGAAGAAATCACTGGCGCTCTGCACCGCAAGGACAGCGTCACGCTGGTGGGCTTCGGCACCTTCCTGCAACGCCACCGCGGCGCCCGCACCGGTAAAAACCCGCAAACCGGCGAGCCGGTGAAAATCAAGGCCAGCAACACCGTTGCCTTCAAGCCAGGCAAATCGTTGAAAGACAGCGTTAATCCATAATTGCGGCGAAGTCCCTGAACACGGGGAGAACCGCAATAAAAAATGGGCACACCGATTGCGGTCGGGTGCCCATTTTTTGTGGCTGTAAATCGGCTTATTGACGCCGGAAGCAGGCCTTGCCGTTGCCAAAATTGACGGCCAAGCAGTTGGGTTCGATGGCTAATTGCAGATCTTTGAACAACACAGAAAGATCGCCGTTGGCAGGGTCAGGATAGGCTTGCCAGTCCAGCGTCGCCCATCGAGTTTCCGGCATGACGGTGAACCACTCGATTTCATCAGGAGAATTTTGTGTATGCAAACCGATTTTCGCCAATGCTTTATTTGGGGAGAACGGCAGTGTCAGCGTGTTTCGCTGCGAGTCTGTCCAAACCTCCTTCAATGTCGAACCGTCTTCGAATTGCCAATGAACGTCCACTGGATGGATCGCGGGTGGTGAGACCGGATCGAAGTGATAAAACGTCAACCAATAGTTATGGTCAACTCGTTCTCGCTCATCTGGAGCCAGATATTGGCGGGTGGTCGCCAGATCAAATCCGATTGGTTGTTCGAATGTTAAGGGCTGGTTTTTTCGTTTCTTCCAGCCAATATTGAAGGCTCGGCTATCCCCCGCGACATCGAACCATTGATAAGTTCCACGATTATGATCTGTGTCAAAGCCAATTTTTTTCAGAGTTCTCTGGTGATCGTAAGGAAACCAGAGGTCTGTTTGTTGATTCGAGTTCAAGAGCAATTGACCCGGTGGACCTGAATCGAACTCGAGACTGACCATCACGGGTTTCAGGGGCGGCGGCGCAGGTTGGTGATCGTACCGTAGCTCTAAAACGTAGCTCTCTTTAGCCAACTCATTTTTTTCTTTGTCGGCATATTCCTTTAGTTCGATCAGCGTTCTCTCGTGTGAAAGATTGTAGGAAAGCTTCTTTGCTGGTTGGGCAGCAGGCTCTTGCTCCAGCATGAGAGTGTTTTCCTCGACATACCAGTTTCCCTTGGCGACACCGCCAGCCGATCCGTAGGCGATACCAGCAGAAAAGGTGCCGTCCTTACGCAACAGCAACTCGGCGCCCATTTCCATTGCGCCCGTCAGGTAGTAATGGCCGTCCAGTGGCGAGGTGTCTGCAAACGCCTGGGTAACGGGAAGCCACATCAGCGCTGCGAACAACAGCGGTTTCAATTCCATGAGGTAATGCTCCTTACCAGCTCCCGAAGGGAATGCCGAATTTTTCGATGTAGGCTTTAGATTCAGGTGATAGAGACAGTGCGTACCGCCCCTCGTTTTTTCCTTGATACGGGCCTTCCTTCATTACACTCCCTTTGAACCGAGTAATCTCGACAGACTTGAGGCAAGCGCCCCTTAGCCAGACCTTTGCAATACCGCCGGGAGCCAAGCCAATACCCATGTCATCGCGGTAGTCCGTGATCCATTTGCCATCAGCCCTGCAGAAAGCTTTTTCCGGCTTACGCATGATTTCCCGAGCCGATTCGCAAATGGTGATGTAAGCCTCATAGGTTTGGGGTTCAGCCAGGGATTGCCATCGTATATAGATCAGTATCGGTAGTCCTTGAGATCGGGACTGAATTCGGTGGTGAAGCGGCTCTCCAGTAGCAGACTTGGGCGTTGAAGATCGTAGTCACGACGGGTCACCGTGCTGGTGCGCGTGTTGAAGCCCATGGTCAGCTGATTGCGACCATGCCGCTGTCGGCCTGAAAGTGCGCTGTACCCAGACTGGGGGCGAACACTGGGCTGTCAGTGAACACCAGTAAATGCCCGTCGACCGAATGCTGGTGATGCCAGGCAATTCCATCTTCGGCGCACAAACGCTGGAGGAACGTGAAGTCGCTTTCGCCGTACTGCGTGCAGTACTCACGCGACGGATTCGGGTTGATGTGAAAGGTGAATGCATCGCTTTGAAAGCCGTGCCTTTCGAGCACCTGCGCGATGATCTGCGGCACCGTACGCTGCTGAAAAATTCGCTGATCCTGGCTGAACTGCAGATAGTGCAACGCTGGCACCAGCGTCAGCTCATAGCGGGTCAGGCGTTTACCGGACTCTGCGACCATTACATCTTCGATGCGCCCGTGAATACCTTCGCCGTTGAGGCCGAATTGTAGAAACGCGGGTTGGCTGAGCAGGCTCTCCAGATCGAAGTCCGGATACTCGCTGACCAGTTCGATTCGGACGGAGTAAAGCTGGCTGATGGCCTCGGTGCCGTTAAAGGCAAGCACCTTGAAATCGTGACGAACGGCTGGGATTTGCAGGGTAAAAGGCGCGCAGTTGCCCGTACTGAACATACGCTTGTCCTTAAGCAATGGGAGTCTTGGCGCGGTGTCCGATCATCCTTCATCGCCACGCGAAGAGAATTTGCCAAGGCACGCTAGCAACGCGGGAAATAAATTGATGTAAGAAGTATCTCTGACATTTGTCAGAGCATTCCGGGTGTGAAAGTGCGGGGTAAATTGAAGGAGAAGACTTAGGAGGGAGCTTCGATAATTATTGAGTTGGCACTGATGTACAGTATTGCCGCCCCTGTGAAACTTTCAGAAAGTGAAATGCCATCAAATTGATGGCACTTTTATTGATGGATGTTGTCGGCGGTAAATTGTTTATAGAGGTCGATTGGATTTCGGAAGAATCCTACTTTTATTTTTTAAAAATTTTGTCATGCTTTACGCCGCTTATTGGGACGCTCGTTCGAAATGAAACGGCCTGACTTCACCGGATGCTCTGGATCAATGGTTTGGAGGGTGTTGGGCAAACGCGGAGAATTTAAAGCGGTATCAGGGAATCCCCTGTCCCATATAGGGCGATCTCTTACAAGCACCAATGAACACTTCGTCTTGTTGTTTAATCAGATGCTTGCTAGTGGCCATCATCGTGAGTACGATGCGCCCACTTGAAAGAGCACACACTCAATAGGATGAGTCATGTCACTGCTCTTCGATACTGTCCAGCGCTCCTGAAACTCCAATAGGCGCACGACTGTAATCCCAATTAAAGGCCATGGATGTCCTACTCAAGCAAACTTTCCGCCCATTACCTCGAACTCGCTAAAGTCTCTGTTTCCAAAGAGAATTTCGCGGGCGAAGACGTTCGTTTTTCGAGCGAATTCGAGGCACTGGAAAGCGAGCTGGCCAAAGCCTCGTCGATGCACGAAAGCGGGCAGATCGACTGGCTGAAAATTCGCGAAAACAGCGAAAACCTTCTGCGTACCCAATCCAAGGATTTGCGTGTCGGCGCCTGGCTCACCTGGTCGCTGTATCAGCGCGAATCCTTCCCCGGGCTGCTGGCCGGCCTCGGTCTTCTGCACCATCTGTCGGAAAACAACTGGGCCGACGTTCACCCGCTCAAACCCCGCACCCGTGCCGCCGCCATTGGCTGGCTGGTGCCGCGTCTTGAGCAGGTCATCACCGAAAACATCGCGATCAAAGAGCAATTGCCGATGTTCCGGCAGCTCTCCGAGCATCTGGCTGGCCTCGACGCTGCCTGCACCGAACATCTGGGTGATGATGCGCCGCTGCTGCTGCCGCTCTCCCGCCGCCTGAAAACCATGATCCAGCGTGCCGCCGACAACCAGCCAGCCCCCGGTGTGGTGGGCGCTGCGGTGGCACAGGTCAAACAGGCTGCGAGCCAGTTGCTCACGCCCGGCGCGCCGATTGACAACGAAAGAGACGCTCACAAAGCCTTGCGCGCCCAGCAGGACAGCGCGCGGCCACTGTGCGCCTGGTGGCTCAAACAGAAGGCCACTGACCTGCGCGCCTTGCGCCTGAATCGCACGCTGCTGTGGATGACCATCGACGCGGTGCCTGAGCGCAACGCCGAACAGATCACCGTGTTGCGTGGTCTGCCACTGGAAAAGCTCAAGCTCTACCAGGACCGTTTCGATCAGGGCAAATACGCCGACTTGCTGGTGGAACTGGAGGCGAGCCTAGGGAAGGCACCGTTCTGGTTCGATGGCCAGCGAATGGTCTGGGAATGTCTCCAGAACCTCAACGCCGAGTTGGCCATGCGCGAAGTGGAAATCCACTTCGCGCTTTTGGTTCAGCGTCTGCCTGGCATTGTCGAGTTGCGTTTCCATGACGGTGCGCCGTTTGCCGATCCGTCCACCCGGGCGTGGATCGCCGCCAACGTCATGCCGCATCTGCAAAGCGCCAGTGCGCCGCGCAAGGTCGAAAGCGAGAACGTCGAAACCCAGCCAGCCTGGGAAAAAGCCCTCGAAGAGGTGCTGCCACTGCTGCGCAAGGAAGGCTTGAAGCCTGCCGTGCAGATCCTCAAGCAAGGACTGCAATCGGCCCACGGCGGACGCGAGCGCTTCTTCTGGCAGTTCGCGCTCGCCCGCCTGTGCTTCATGGCCAAGAAATACGAACTGGCCAAGAACCAGCTCGAAACCCTCGATCAGACATTACAGGACTCAGGCCTGCACGCCTGGGAGCCCGATCTTGCATTGGAAGTGCTGCACCTGCTGCACAGTTGCTGCGAGTTGTTACCGCAGAACCATGCAGTGCGTGAACGCAAGGAAGAGATTTATCGCAGGCTGTGCCACCTCGATCTCGAAGTGGTACTCGAATAGGCCCCAGGGCCACAACCGCAAGGAGAAAAGCCATGGCCAAAGAAGGCTCGGTAGCCCCCAAGGAACGCATCAACGTCACCTTCAAACCCGCCACCGGCGGTGCTCAGGAAGAGATTGAACTGCCGCTGAAACTGCTGGCAATCGGTGACTACACCCACCGCAAGGACGATCGCAAAATCGAAGATCGCAAGCCGATCAGCATCGACAAGATGACCTTCGACGAAGTGTTGGCCAAGCAAGAACTGGGTCTGACGCTGAGCGTGCCGAACCGTCTGCAGGAAGATGGCGAGGCCGACGAGCTGGCTGTGCAACTGCGCGTCAATTCGATGAAGGACTTCAACCCGGCCAGCCTGGTCGAGCAAGTGCCTGAGCTGAAAAAACTGATGGAACTGCGCGATGCGCTGGTGGCCCTCAAGGGCCCGCTGGGTAACGCACCTGCGTTCCGTAAAGCCATCGAAGGCGTGCTCGCCGACGACGAATCCCGCGGTCGCGTACTCGGTGAGCTGGGCTTGAACGCCGCAGCCCCGGACGCCTGAGACTCAAGCCAAGGAAGCCAACACAATGAGCACTAGCGCAGCACAAGAGAAGAGCGCCGAGAACGGCGAATACAGCATTCTCGACAGCATCATCGCCGAAACCCGTCTGACGCCGGACGACGAAGCCTACGACATCGCCAAACGCGGCGTGTCGGCGTTCATCGAAGAACTGCTCAAGCCGCAGAACAACGGTGAGCCAGTCAAGAAGGCCATGGTTGACCGCATGATCGCCGAGATCGATGCCAAGCTCAGCCGTCAGATGGACGAAATCCTGCACCACCCGGACTTCCAGGCTCTGGAATCGTCGTGGCGTGGTCTGCAACTGCTGGTCGACCGCACCAACTTCCGCGAAAACATCAAGATCGAAATCCTCAACGTCTCCAAAGAAGACCTGCTGGACGATTTCGAAGATTCGCCGGAAGTCATGCAGTCGGGCCTGTACAAGCACATCTACACCGCAGAATACGGCCAGTTCGGTGGTCAGCCTGTGGGCGCGATCATCGCCAACTACTACATGTCCCCAAGCTCGCCAGACGTGAAGCTGATGCAGTACGTGGCCAGCGTTTCGTGCATGTCCCACGCGCCGTTCATCGCTGCGGCCGGCCCGAAATTCTTCGGCCTGGAAAGCTTCACCGGCCTGCCGGATCTGAAAGATCTGAAAGACCACTTCGAAGGCCCGCAATTCGCCAAATGGCAGAGCTTCCGTACTTCGGAAGACTCCCGCTACGTTGGCCTGACCGTGCCGCGTTTCCTGCTGCGTAACCCGTACGACCCGGAAGAAAACCCGGTCAAATCGTTCGTGTACAAGGAAACCGTTGCCAACAGCCACGAGCACTACCTGTGGGGCAACACGGCCTACGCGTTTGGCACCAAGCTGACCGACAGCTTCGCCAAATTCCGCTGGTGCCCGAACATCATCGGCCCACAGAGCGGTGGTGCTGTTGAAGACCTGCCTCTGCACCATTTCGAAAGCATGGGCGAAATCGAAACCAAGATTCCTACCGAAGTTCTGGTTTCCGACCGTCGTGAATACGAACTGGCCGAGGAAGGCTTCATCTCCCTGACCATGCGCAAGGGCTCCGACAACGCGGCGTTCTTCTCCGCAAGCTCGGTGCAGAAGCCGAAGTTCTTCGGCATCAGCGCAGAAGGCAAGGCTGCAGAGCTGAACTACAAGCTCGGCACCCAACTGCCGTACATGATGATCGTCAACCGCCTGGCTCACTACTTGAAAGTGCTGCAGCGCGAGCAACTCGGTTCGTGGAAAGAACGTACCGACCTCGAGCTGGAACTCAACAAGTGGATCCGTCAGTACGTGGCCGACCAGGAAAACCCGAGCGCCGAAGTGCGTGGCCGTCGTCCGCTGCGCGCTGCGCAAGTGATCGTCAGCGACGTTGAAGGCGAGCCGGGCTGGTACCGCGTGAGCTTGAACGTGCGTCCGCACTTCAAGTACATGGGGGCCGATTTCACCCTGTCGCTGGTTGGCAAGCTGGACAAAGAGTAAGAGCGACTCATGGACGGATACGGCAGCCTTTTCGAACGCCTCAACGGCGATGCGCAACTACGCAAGGGCAACAGCCTTGAGGCTTGTGCCATGGCGTCAGTGGCTGCCCATCTGGCCAAAATGCTCAGCACCCGGGCCGGCAGCGTGCAAACGCTGTCCGACTACGGGTTGCCCGATCTCAATGACATGCGTCTGAGCCTGCACGACTCCCTGAGTCAGGCCCGTCTGGCCATCGAAAGCTTCATCGAAGCCTACGAGCCACGCCTGAGCAACGTGCGTGTCATTTCCCTGCCGCGTGACCACGATCAACTGCGCCTGGCCTTCAGCATCGAAGGCCTGCTGGAAGTTGAAGGGTTCAAGCGACAGGTCAGTTTTTCCGCGCGCCTGGATGGCAGCGGTCAAGTGAAGGTCACCTAAGGAGATCCCCGATGTCTGGCAAACCCGCAGCACGCGTATCCGACCCCACCGCTTGCCCGCTCCCCGGCCACGGCACCAACCCGATCGCCGCCGGTTCCGGCGACGTGTTCTTCGACGGCCTCGCGGCCGCCCGCCAAGGCGATGCCTCGGCGTGTGGTGGTGCGATGGTTGGCGATCTGGCGACCACGGTTCTGATCAATGGCAAACCGGCGGCCACGGTAGGTTCGGTTGGTTCTCATGGCAATAAGGTCACCGCCGGTTCTGGCACGGTGATTATCGGCAATTCGCATTCGCCGGCGCCGTTTGTGCCGCCGGAGCCGTTAGTCATTCCTGGAGTCTTCAACCGTGTTTTTTCATTCCATACAGCGGACGGACAACCAGTAGCAAACCTCAATTACAGAATGGTTTCTGACAGTGGCTTAGAGAAAGCAGGATGTTCATCGGCGGCTGGAGGCACAGGGTGTTTCTCCACTGGAAAACAAGCCGAGATGGTTACCATCTACGTGTCGTCGGAGTAATCGCGTGGAAACCTCTATTGTCATCGACGGCGTTGCACACATTTTCGAGACTTCCGATGGAAAAACGGAACTGAAAATCAAAGCCGAAACTACGCCGAGTGAAGATAAAAAACCGAAACAGCTTCCATTGCCTCACGTCTGGTTAATAACCAGAGGAAATGGGGTGCCTCTTTTTGCTCTAAAACCGAATGCACCAGATGTTCAGTTCAGGATCATGAAAGCTGAGAAACTGTATGCGGAAGCAATTCAGTGGTTTGAGCCGTTGGCTGATAATTATCGGAAGAAAATTTGGGTGAACCCCGAGTCTAAAACTGCCGGTACAGATGCCTATAATGCCTATAAGCAGTTTAGTTGGTCGCAAATTATTAAATTTGCAATTATTGACCGGATGTCAATTAGCTTTGCCCCGACAATGCCCGGTGATTGGAAAAATAGTTCTGAGGGTGGTGCCGAATTTTTAATGGTCATGATTGATGGTGAGCCCTATTGGGCTGACGGGGTTGGGCAAATACCGTTCGCGACCGATACATATCGTTTATATCTGGAAGAAACCAAGTCTTTGGAAGCTGCCATTAAGAAAACCGTTGAAACCGGTATGAAATATGGTGATGGTATTCCTATATTCCCAAAGGAGGACAAGACCAATGAGTACGATAATTATATGGTGCTACGTGGGGCTTTATGGGCTTCGGAAAATTTTGAACTACGCACTGAAACGGTAAGAGTATTTGCTGGGCGAATGGGCTATCGCGAGAAAGTGGTGACCAGTACTGTTTATCTTGGCACATACGATCAGAAGTTAAGAAGCTCCATCACGCAAGGCTCTGTAGATAAGTATGGAGAGTGGAAAAGATGATGGTGAGGCTAGCGGCGGGTTTATTGGTACATTTTTTTGCCTGCGTCATTTATGTCGTGGTTAATTACTATGGTGTTTCGCTGTACAAGGTTTTATTTGGTGGGCTTACCTCGCGTGGTGCTTCCATCGGGATTGCCATGTATATGGTGTTTTATCTGTTTATTTTTGTAAATTTAGTTGTTGCTGTAATTCCAAAGCGAATGGTGAAAGTTAGCATTGTTTTTCTAATGGTTGCATTGATATTGGTTTATCTGTTGCCGCTTTATCCTGTTCGCGCGGCCGCTTACAGCGTTTTAACGGGTGGGCTAACTATTTTGGCGATATGGCTGGCTGGCAAGTTTGAAAAGTTTTTGTTGGCTCGGGTCATGACATGAAGTTTTTTGCTTTCTGGAAAAAGGGGGCGGTCCCTAATATTGCTTGGGTCATTACTGATGGTTCTTTCTGCCCATGAAGTTTTTGTGCGGGAACGGCTCAATGAAATCAAGAGCGTGGCAATGCCTTGCCGCTTTCCTCTGCTCGGTCGGTTTGCTGACGATTCTGGTCGGCTTCGCGTTGCTGTTGCGAATGGAAAGCTCGACCGAACCAAAGCTCTTCGCTCATCCCCATGCGTTGTGGATTGGCGCCGAGGATGGCGGGGTTTTTGTCGAGGTCACCAAGCACGAAGCGCCCGACTATTACGTGGAGATTCGTCACGAAAATGGTCAGATGTGGACAGAAGGCTGGGTTCGATATGGCACCCGGGATAGCCATCCACTCAGCGCTGCAGCAATTGGTGGCTACGGCGGCGAAGAGCTCTATGTGTATACGGGCGTCGAGATCACTCCGCAAAAACAAGGAGCCGCACAGCGATGAATATCTACGTGCGCGTCGCGCAAACGATCCTTCATTCGGCCATCAACACCCGGAAGCGCATCGCCAGGAGACGCTGTATGTCCGCAACGACAATCGTGCTCCAAAGGATGTTTTTCATGCGATCCACTACCAGGCAGGTAACCCGTGTCCTTTAACCACTACTACCAAAGCGAACTCACCGCACTGCGCCAACTCGGTCGCCGTTTCGCCGAGCGTAGTCCGGCGCTGGCTCCGTATCTGGGGCAGGCTGGGCGGGATCCGGACGTGGAGCGGTTGCTCGAAGGCTTTGCGTTTCTGACTGGGCGTCTGCGGCAGAAGCTCGATGACGAACTGCCGGAGCTCAGCCATTCGCTGATGCAACTGCTGTGGCCGAACTACATGCGCCCGCTACCGGCATTCAGCATTTTGCAGTTTGATCCGCTTCAACGTTCGGGCCCGGCGCTGGTGGTCGAGCGCGATACGCCGGTGGAAAGCAAGCCGATCGAAGACGTGCGCTGCCGCTTCCGCACTTGCTACCCGACCGAAGTGTTGCCGCTGGATCTGGCTGCGCTGAACTACTCGGTAAAGGGCGACGGTTCGCTGCTCAGCCTGCGTCTGGAGATGAGCGCCGACGGCCACCTCGGTGAGCTGGAACTGAGCAAGCTGCGCCTGCACTTTGCCGGTGAGCGCTACATCAGCCAGATGCTCTACCTGAGTCTGCTGCGCAACCTGGAAGGCATCGAGCTGATCCCGCTCGACGGTGCAGGCAAGCCGATCGATGGTGTCAGCGGCAAGCCGATGGCGTTCAAGATTCCGGGTGACCGGGTCAAACCGGTGGGCTTTGCCGAAGAAGAAGCGTTGATCCCGTATCCGCTGAACACCTTCCGTGGCTATCGCTACCTGCAGGAATATTTCGCCTTCCAGGACAAGTTCCTGTTCGTCGACGTCAACGGTCTGGACATCCTCAAGGCGCTGCCGGAAGACACCCTCAAGCAAATGCGCGGCCTGGAGCTGCGCTTTGATATCCGCAAGAGCGGGATCATGCGCATGCGCCCGACGCTGGATAACGTGAAGCTGTTCTGCACGCCGATCGTCAACCTGTTCGAACACGACGCGCTGCCGATCCGCCTCGATGGCAAGCAGGACGAGTACCTGCTGCTGCCGGCGGAATACGATCTGGAAAACTGCGGCGTGTTCTCGGTGGAAACCGTGACCGGCTGGAAGCCCGGCGGCCTCGGTTATCAGGAGTACGTGCCGTTCGAATCGTTTGAGCACGACCCGAGTTTCGACGTGCCCAACAGCCGTCCGCACTACAGCATCCGCCAGCGTTCATCCTTGCTGCACGACGGCCTCGACACTTACCTGAGCTTCGGCATCCGCCACACCGAGGCCCACGAAACGCTGTCGATCGAGCTGATGTGCACCAACCAGAACCTGCCGAAGAAGCTCAAGCTCGGCGACATCTGCATGGCTTGCGAGGAGACGCCGGAGTTCTTGAGTTTCCGCAACATCACCCCGGCCACCTCGAGTTTCGCGCCGCCGCTGAACCGTGACTTCCTGTGGAAGCTGATCAGCAACATGTCGCTTAACTATCTGTCGCTGGCCGACGT
Organism: Pseudomonas sp. RA_15y_Pfl2_54; assembly: GCF_963971015.1. Lineage (NCBI taxonomy): Bacteria > Pseudomonadati > Pseudomonadota > Gammaproteobacteria > Pseudomonadales > Pseudomonadaceae > Pseudomonas > Pseudomonas sp. RA_15y_Pfl2_54. The sequence continues at coordinate 15,133 of NZ_CAXAPN010000009.1, read as the reverse complement.
CAATGCGTTGAAGGTGATTCTGGAAACCTACGACCTGCCGCGCTACTACGACCAGCACGCGGAGAAGGTCAGCAAACGCCTGCTCGGTGGTCTCAAGCACATCAAGCACCACCACGTCGATCGGCTGCACCGTGGCCTGCCGGTGCGCGGTTTGCGCACCGAACTGACCATCGACCCGGAAGGGTATATCGGTGAAGGCGACCTGTTCGTTTTCGCCTCCGTTCTTAACGAGTTTTTCGCGCTTTACGCCAGTCTCAATTCATTCCATGAACTGCGGGTAAAAAGCACACAGGGAGAGGTGTACCAATGGACACCACGTATGGGTCTGCAACCCCTGCTTTAAGCGGGTTGACCCGGGTAATACGCGAATACTCGCTGTTTCAGGCCGTGCTGCTGGTGATCGACCGACTGCGCGATGCACACCCGCACCTGAGCGAAGACGATTTGTACGATCAGGTGGAATTCCAGGCCAACCCGAGCCTCGGATTCCCGCGCAGCGATGTCGATCGCGTGGAGTTTTTCGAAGAGCACGGGCAGATGCGCGCGCGCGTACGTTTCAACCTGATCGGCCTGGTCGGCTCCGGTTCGCCGCTGCCGGCGTTCTACGGTGAGCAGGCGTTGGGCGACAGCGAAGACGGCAACCCGACGCGCAACTTCCTCGATCTGTTCCACCATCGCCTGCAACGGCTGATGCTGCCGATCTGGCGCAAGTACCGCTACCGCGCGAGTTTCCAGAGCGGCGCGATCGACCCGTTCTCGTCGCAGTTGTTTGCGTTGATCGGTCTGGGCGGCGAAGAAATCCGCAAAGCCAAGGAACTCAACTGGAAACGCTTGCTGCCGTACCTCGGCCTGCTCAGCTTGCGGGCGCACTCGGCGGCACTGATCGAAGCCGTGCTGCGTTACTACTTCAAGCACGAAGACCTGGTCATCGAGCAGTGCATCGAACGCCGCGTGGAAATTCTCGAAGAGCAGCGCAACCGTCTGGGGCGCGCCAACAGCATGCTCGGCGAAGACCTGGTGCTCGGCGAACACGTGCGCGACCGCAGCGGCAAATTCCGCATTCACATCACCCAACTCGATTGGCAGCGATTCCATGAATTCCTGCCGATCGGTTTCGGTTACCAGCCGCTCTGCGCGCTGGTGCGGTTCACCCTGCGTGACCCGCTCGATTACGACATTCGCCTGGTTTTGCGCCAGGAAGAAATCCGCGAACTGCGCATCGGTGAGCAGAACGCCTGTCGCCTCGGTTGGACCAGTTGGCTGGGCCGCGAGAAAGCGGACGGCGTGGTGACCCTGGGCAGCAAAATTCATTAAGGACGTGAGCCATGATCAACGTAGACCTGCAACAACTCATCCAGGCGCTGGACGCCGAAACCCGTCGTGATCTGGAGCGTTCGGCCGAGCGTTGCGTCGCCCGTGGCGGCAGCAAGATCCTCGTCGAAGACTTGATGCTCGGCCTGCTGGAACGTCCGAACGGGTTGCTTGCCCGCGCGTTGCAAGACGCGGATGTCGATGCCGGTGAGCTCAGCGCCGCGCTGCAATCGCGTGTTGAACACAGCGCTTCGCGCAACCCGGTGTTTGCTCCGGAACTGGTGCAATGGCTGCAAGACGCCTTGCTTGTGGCCAACCTCGAACTGGGCCAGACCCAGGTCGAAGACGCCGCGCTGATCCTCGCGCTGCTGCGCAACCCGATGCGTTATGCCGGCAGCCGTTATCAGCCGCTGCTCGCCAAATTGAACATCGATCGCCTGAAAGAATTTGCCCTGTCGCAACAGGAGCAACCGGCGGCCAACGGCAAACCGGCCGCTCAGGGCGAATCGCTGTTGCAGCGCTTCACCCACAACCTGACCCAACAGGCCCGCGACGGCAAACTCGACCCGGTGCTGTGCCGTGACGGCGCGATCCGTCAGATGGTCGACATCCTCGCCCGTCGCCGCAAGAACAACCCGATCGTGGTGGGTGAGGCCGGTGTCGGTAAAACCGCCATCGTCGAAGGCCTGGCCTCGCGCATCGCTGCCGGTGAAGTGCCGCAAGTGCTCAAAGGCGTTGAGCTACTGTCGCTGGACATGGGCCTGTTGCAGGCCGGCGCCAGCGTCAAAGGTGAATTCGAGCGTCGCCTCAAAGGCGTGATCGACGAAGTCAAAGCCTCGCCCAAGCCGATCATTCTGTTCATCGATGAAGCTCACACGCTGATCGGCGCGGGCGGCAATGCCGGCGGTTCCGACGCGGCCAACCTGTTGAAACCGGCGCTGGCGCGTGGCGAGTTGCGCACCATCGCCGCGACCACTTGGGCCGAGTACAAGAAATACTTCGAGAAAGACCCGGCGCTGGCCCGTCGTTTCCAGCCGGTGCAACTGCACGAACCGACCGTCAGCGAAGCGGTGACCATCCTTCGTGGTCTGGCTCAGGTCTACGAGAAGAGCCACGGCATTTACCTGCGTGATGACGCGGTGGTGTCTGCTGCTGAGTTGTCCGCGCGTTATCTGGCCGGTCGGCAACTGCCGGACAAAGCCGTCGATGTTCTCGACACCGCTTGCGCCCGCGTGCGCATCAGCCTCGCCGCCGCCCCGGAAAGCCTTGAGCGCCTGCGTGGCGAACTGGCTGAAGGTGGCCGTCAGCGCCAGGCCCTGCGTCGCGACGCCGAGGCCGGTCTGCTGATCGACCACGAAGCGCTGGAGGCACTGGAAGCGCGGCTGGACGAAGCCGAAAACGAAATGGTTGCACTGGAAGCCCTGTGGACTGAACAGAAGCAACTGGCCGAACGCCTGCTGGAACTGCGTCAGCAACTGGCCAAGGCCCGTGAAGCCGCAGCCGTCGAGCCGACCGTCAACATCGAAGAAGACGCCGAAGGCACCGTGATTGAAACCCTCGTCGCTGAAGTCGAGGAAGGTCAAAGCGTCGAAGCGCTGGAAGCCCAGCTCAACGAAACCCACAGCGCATTGACCGCCGCTCAGGTCAAAGAGCGTCTGGTCAGCTTCGAAGTCTGCCCGCGTCTGGTGGCTGAAGTGATCAGCGCCTGGACCGGCGTACCTTTGGCGCAACTGGCCCGTGAGCACAACGCCAAAGTCGCCAGTTTCGCCACCGACCTGCGCACGCGCATCCGGGGTCAGGAACAAGCCGTCCACGCACTGGATCGCTCGATGCGTGCCACCGCGGCTGGCCTGAACAAACCTGATGCACCGGTCGGCGTGTTCCTGCTGGTCGGCCCGAGCGGCGTCGGCAAAACCGAAACCGCGCTGGCCCTCGCCGACCTGTTGTACGGCGGTGATCGTTTTATCACCACCATCAACATGTCCGAGTTCCAGGAGAAACACACCGTTTCGCGCCTGATCGGTGCGCCACCGGGCTACGTCGGTTACGGCGAAGGCGGCATGCTCACCGAGGCCGTGCGCCAGAAGCCGTACTCGGTGGTGCTGCTCGATGAAGTCGAAAAGGCTGACCCGGACGTGCTCAACCTGTTCTACCAAATCTTCGACAAAGGCGTGGCCAATGACGGCGAAGGACGCGAGATCGACTTCCGTAACACGCTGATCCTGATGACGTCGAACCTGGGCAGCGACCGTATCAGCGACCTCTGCGAAGACGGCGCGCGGCCAACCGCCGAACAGCTCGAAGAAACCATTCGCCCGGTACTCAGCAAGCACTTCAAACCGGCGCTGCTGGCACGGATGAAAGTGGTGCCGTACTACCCGGTCGGCGGCCCTGTGCTGCGCGAGCTGATCGAGATCAAACTCGGTCGTCTCGGCGAGCGACTCAACCGTCGTCAACTGGATTTCAGCTGGTGCCAGAATCTCGTCGATCATTTGTCCGAGCGCTGCACCCAAAGCGACAGCGGCGCGCGTCTGATCGACCACTTGCTTGATCAGCACGTCCTGCCGTTGGTGGCGGATCGTCTGCTCGATGCGATGGCCACCGGTGAAAGCCTCAAGCGTGTGCATGCCACGCTCGACGGCGACGCCAGCGTGACGTGCGAGTTTGCCTGAGGTGGGCGTGATGTTCACTCAAGTGCCGCAGCCGCTGGTCTATGCCGAAGCGTTGCTGGCGCAGTTCGCCAGCCTTTCGCGGGCGGCGGACGGTGCTGCGCTATTGAGTGACTTTGTGCGTGGGCTGGCCGGGCTGAGTGGTTGCGAACTGACGCAACTGTATCTGCTCGACGCCACCCACACCTGCCTGGGCATGAACGCCGAATACCTCGACGGCGCGCTGCAACCGCGTCAAGCGGCGAGCCTGCCGGCGGACTACAACGGTGAGCAACTGCTGCAATTTGCGCTGTGCCAGAACCGCGTGGTGTGCCTCGACGATTTGAGCGCCAGCCTGCACGAAACCAGTTTTCTGCCGGCCGTGGCAGTACCGTGGCAGTCGCTGCTGTGCGTGCCGCTGGTCAACCAGCACAAGGCTGTCGAAGGCTTGCTGTTGTGTGCCAGCCGCCATCGCACCGACCTGCAAGGCTTTGCCGACTCGCTCGGCCAACTCGGCTCGTTCGTACTCGGCCAATTGCACTTGCTGCAACGCCTGCGTCAACCTCAGGACGTCTCGGCACCGGTGTTGCGCAGTGTGCCGAGCATCAGTGGTTATGGGCTGATCGGCAAAAGCGCGGCGATGCGCCAGACCTACTCGTTGATCAGCAAAGTCCTGCACAGCCCTTACACGGTGCTGCTGCGCGGCGAAACCGGCACCGGCAAGGAAGTGGTTGCGCGAGCGATTCACGATTGCGGCCCGCGCCGTTCGCAAGCGTTCATTGTGCAGAACTGCGCGGCATTCCCGGAGAGCCTGCTGGAAAGCGAGCTGTTCGGCTATCGCAAAGGTGCATTCACCGGTGCCGATCGCGACCGCGCCGGGCTGTTCGACGCGGCCAATGGCGGCACGCTGTTGCTCGACGAAATCGGCGACATGCCGCTGTCGTTGCAGGCGAAAATCCTGCGCGTGTTGCAAGAAGGCGAGATTCGTCCGCTAGGCTCCAACGATACGCACAAGATCGACGTGCGCATCATTGCCGCGACTCACCGTGATCTGGCGGTGCTGGTCAGCGAAGGCAAATTCCGCGAAGACTTGTACTACCGCCTCGCGCAATTTCCGATTGTGCTGCCGGCCCTGCGTCAGCGCGAAGGCGACATTCTTGATCTGGCCCGCCATTTCGCCGAGAAGACCTGCTCTTTCTTGCAGCGTGACCCGGTGTGCTGGTCCGAAGAAGCACTTGAACACCTGTGCGGTTACACCTTCCCCGGCAACGTCCGTGAACTCAAGGCCCTGGTCGAGCGTGCGGTACTGCTGTGCGAGGGCGGCGAGTTGCTGGCCGAGCATTTCTCCCTGCGCATGGAACCCATGTTCGAAGACAACAGCGGCCTGAATCTGCGCGAGCGTATGGAGCAGGTCGAGCGCTCGTTGTTGCTCGATTGCCTGCGCAAGAACGACGGCAACCAGACCCTCGCCGCCCGTGAGTTGGGCCTGCCTCGGCGCACGCTGCTGTACCGCCTCGGGCGCCTGAATATCAATCTTGGAGATTTCGATGGATAGGCCACGATCATCGATTTCGCCGCAAAAAAACTATTTCAGCGCCGCCCGCAAGGGTCGGCGCTTTGTGCTTTGTCTACCCCTGGAGACCCTCTGATGTCTGTTCGTCACTGGCACGCTGTCCTGCTGACCCTCGTCGTTCTATGCGGCCTTGGCGGCTGTAGCGGCAATTACAAATTCAACGACAACGACTATCGCCCGTTGGGTGATCCGCAAGCGGTCAATCGCGGCAAGTGACCGCAAGGAGCATCAAACATGGAATTGGTTTTCGAAATGCTGAACACCAAGCAGTTCGTGCCCACCGAGTTGTGCCAGAAGACCTTCAAACAGGCTGGCGGCGTCATCGGGCGGGGCGAGGACTGCGACTGGATCATCCCTGACCGCAAGCGTCATCTGTCCAATCATCATGTGATTGTCAGTTACCGTGAGGGCACGTTTTTCCTGACCGACACCAGCAGCAATGGTGTCCAGGATGGCGCAAGCGGCGCACGCCTGCACAAGGGCGAACCGGTCCGCATCGAACACGGCAGCACCTACGTGCTGGGCGACTTCGAGATCCGTGCGCGACTGGTGCGTGACCCGGCGACCTTCGACGGCGAAGTCGGCCGTCCACGCGCCGCTGGCAGTATCATCCCGGACGACGCGTTCCTCGACCTCGACCCGCTCAACGCCCTCGAACAGCAAGAGCGCGTCTATTCGGAAATCGACGAACTGCTGGCGCCCAACACCAAACCTGAAGACTCCCGTCAGCGTGCCGACTACGCCCGCATCGACATGGAAAGCCTGATGGTGCCGGAGCTGATCGCCGCGCCCGCCGAACCTGAGCCTGCTCCGGCACCCAAAGCCGTTGAGCGCCAAAGCGAAGGTTTCTGGGAGCATTTCGGCGCCGCGCTGGGTGTGGATCTCAAAGGCGTCAGCCACGACGAACGCGAAGCCCTGGCGCTGAACGCCGCGCGTCTGTTGCGTCAAAGTGTCGGTGGTTTGCAGCAGAGCCTGCGCACCCGTTCGGAGTTGAAAAACGAGCTGCGTCTGGCCCAGACCACCGTGCAAGGCACCAACAAGAACCCGCTGAAATTCGCCGTCGACCCGAGCGAAGCGCTGCAGATTCTGTTGCAGCCAAGCAAACCCGGGCATTTGCCGGCCGAACAGGCGATTTCCCGTGCGTTCCGAGATTTGCAGGCGCATCAGGTGGCTTTGCTGACCGCCAGCCGTGCCGCCGTGCGCGGCACGCTGGAACACTTCTCGCCCGAGCAACTGACCCTGCGTTTCGAGCGCGACAACAAGCCGTTGATCGCCACGTCGGGCGGGCGCTGGAGAGCGTTCGGCCGTTACCACCAGGCCCTGCGTCAGGACGATGACTGGAGCGAGCGTCTGCTGGCCCGCGACTTCGCCCAGGCCTACGAAGAACAGATCCGCCTGATCTCCACCCTCCACACCGACCACCAAGGATGATGCGCATGTCTCGCCGCTCGACCGCTTTTTTCAAGACGCTGACTGCGCTCACCGTGCTGGTGCTGCTCGCCGGTTGCTCGTCGCTGTCGCCGTACTCGAAAGTGACCAAGATCAACCTGAAACTGACCGGCAGCGATCAGTTGAACCCTGACCTCAACGGCCGCCCGTCGCCGATCGTGGTGCGCCTGTTCGAACTCAAGCACCCGGTGACCTTCGAGAACGCTGACTTCTTCAGCCTCTACGAGCGAGCCAAGGAATCCCTCAACCCGGATCTGGTGGCCAGCGAAGAACTCGAACTGCGCCCGGGTGAAACCGTGGAAATGAAACTCAGCGTGGAGGAGGGCAGCCGCTATGTTGGCGTTCTCGCCGCCTACCGTGACCTGCCGGAAACCCAGTGGCGCTACACGGTGCAGATCACCCCGCTGGAAATCACCGAGGCGGACCTGACCCTCGACCAGGCCGGTATTCGCAACACCCATCAAGTGCTCGCCAAGGCGGATGACTGAACATGAATACCCATAAAGTCATTTGGCAGGAAGGCATGTTGCTGCGTCCGCAGCACTTCCAGCACAACGATCGCTATTACGATCACCAGATGAAAACCCGTACCCAGTTGCTGGGCGGTTACACCTGGGGTTTCCTCAATCTGGAGATCGACTTGCAGTTCCTCAACATGGGCAAACTGGTGATCAGTGAAGCCTCGGGGATTCTGCCGGACGGCAGCCTGTTCGAACTCGGTGGCAACACCGAACCGCTGGCGCTGGACGTACCGCCGAACACGGGCAACACGCCAATCTACCTGGCGCTGCCACTGGTCACCGGCAACCACATCGAGTCGCGCCGTCCGGAGCAATCCGATGTGCTGGCGCGTTACACCGCGTACGACGCCGAAGTCGCTGACTCCAACGCCGGCGACGACTCGGCCAGCCAGGTCAGCTGTGGTCGCCCCGATTTCAAACTGTTGCTCGGCGAGCAGCAGAGCGATCAGGCCTACGTGAAGCTGAAGATCTGCGACGTACTCGATACCACGCCCGACGGCGTGATCAGCCTCGATCCGGACTTCGTGCCGACCTACATTCAGGCTCATGCCTCCAGCTACTTGCTGTCGTGCCTGAAAGAAGTCATCAGCATGCTCAGCCACCGTGGCGACACCATTGCCGAGCGGATTCGCTCCAACGGCAAGGTCGGCGGTGCCGAAGTCGGTGACTTCATGATGCTGCAACTGATCAACCGCACCGAACTGCTGCTGCGCCACTACCTCGGCCTGGAGCAAGTGCACCCGGAAGAGTTGTACCGCACGTTGCTGACCATGCTCGGCGATCTGGCGACCTTCTCCGGCGAGAGCAAACGCCCGCGCCTGGACAGCCGCTACTCCCACGCCGACCAGGGCGCGAGCTTTCGCAAACTGATGGACGCGATCCGTCAGGTGCTGTCGATGGTGCTTGAGCAGCACGCCATCGAACTGATCCTGCAAGCGCGGCAGTACGGGATCATCGTGTCGCCGTTGCACGACCACAAACTGCTGGGCTCGGCGTCGTTCGTGCTGGCGGCCAGTGCCAACTGCGACTCCGAAGAACTGCGCCACCGCTTGCCGGCGCACCTCAAGGTGGGCCCGGTGGAGCGTATTCGCCAACTGGTCAACCTGCACCTGCCGGGGATCAAGGTCAAACCTTTGCCCGTCGCTCCACGGCAGATCGCGTTCCACTCGAACAAAACCTATTTCATCCTCGAACTCAGTTCCGAAGATCTGGCACAACTCGAGCGCTCCGGCGGCTTCGCGTTCCATGTGTCCGGCGAATTCGCCGAGCTTGAACTGAAATTCTGGGCCATCAGGAACTGACCGACATGAACACGGAAACGGAATACAGCCAGGACGACAAAACAGTCTTGCTCGACCGTCAGGGCCACGGACCGGCGTCGAGTCCACTGACCGACTTCGCCGCGCCGCCGCGTTTCGAGCAACTGGAAGAACGCATGATCTACGCCGCACGCGTGCGCCCGGCGGAAGCGTTCAACATCAGCCTCAATTCGCTGGTCGCCGCGTCGTCCGAGTTGCTCTCGGAAGTGGTGCGCCTCAAGCACAGCGAAACCCGCGAAGACCTTTATGCGCTCAACGCGCGCCTGACCGCCGGGCTCAAGCTGTTTGAAGTGAGCGCCCTGCACAACGGCGCCGAAAGCAGCCAGGTGATGGCGGCGCGCTACGTGCTCTGCACCGTGGTCGACGAAGCTGTCGTGACCACGCCGTGGGGCAACGAAAGCGAATGGTCGCAGATGAGCCTGCTCAGCAGCTTCCACAACGAAACCTTCGGGGGCGAGAAGTTCTTCCAACTGCTCGATCGGCTCTCGAAGAACCCGGTCAAACACCTGCCAATGCTGGAGCTGATGTACCTGTGCCTGTCCCTCGGTTTCGAGGGCAAGTACCGCGTACAGGCACGCGGCATGCTCGAGCTTGAAGGCATCCGCGACGCCTTGTACCGGCAGATCCGTCAGTTGCGTGGCGACGTGCCGCGTGAGTTGTCGCCGCATTGGGAAGGCTTGAACGATCAGCGCCGCAACCTGGTGCGCATCGTGCCGGCATGGATGGTGGTGTTGTTCACTTTCGTCTGTCTGGTGGTGATGTATTCGGGCTTCGCCTGGGTCTTGGGTGAGCAGCGCGACACCGTGCTGCAACCTTACCAGCCGCTTGATCCAGCCGCGGTTCAACCGCAGTCGCAGCCGTAAACAGGGACGTGTGATGAAAAAGTTTTTCAAGAAAGTCGGCGCCTTCCTGCGCCAGACCTGGGTCTGGACCCTGCTGCTGGTGCTGTTCGTGGCACTGCTGGTGTGGTTCGTTGGCCCGTTGTTGGCGGTTGATGACTACAAGTTCTGGGAGAGCCCGACCTCTCGCCTGTTGACCATCGCCGTGCTGTTCCTGATCTGGGGCCTGACCATGGTCTTCGTCAGCTGGCGCGCCGGTGTACGCAAGAAAGAAGTCGAAGCCACCGAAGACGGCCAGGATCGCATCCGCCGCGAAGAGCTGATCGACGACGAACAGAAAGAGTTGAAGGCGCGTTTCAAAGACGCGCTGAAAACCCTGAAAACCTCGAGCCTGTATCGCGGCCGCAGCGAGCGCTGGCGCAACGAACTGCCGTGGTATCTGTTGATCGGCCCGCAGTCCAGCGGCAAGACCAGCCTGCTGGACTTCTCCGGTCTGGAATTCCCGATCAACAAGATCGACCGCAAGCTGACCCGCGACACCCAAGGCACCCGTCATTGCGACTGGTACTTCGCCGACCACGGCGTGCTGATCGACACCGCCGGGCGTTACATGACCCAGGGCGAAGCAGACGTCGACGGCAGTGCCTGGACCACCTTGCTGGAACTGCTGCGCAAACGTCGTCGCGGTCGTCCGTTGAACGGCGTGCTGGTGACCATCCCGGTGGAAACCCTCACCGGTGGTAGCGAGCAAGACATCGACACCCTGGCGCGCCAGGTGCGTGGTCGCCTGCAAGAGATCTATCAGAAACTGCACGTCGACGTGCCGGTGTATCTGGTACTGAGCAAGGCCGACAAGCTGCTGGGTTTTGACGAGTTCTTCGATCAATTGACCCGCGAAGAAAGCGATCAAGTGCTCGGTACCAGTTTCCGCAAGGATCAACAGGGCACCGACGTGGCGGTGTTGCGCAACGAGTTCGAAGAACTGCTGCGTCGCCTCAACAGCCAAGTGATCATGCGCATGCACTCCGAGCGCGACACTCAGCGCCGTGGCCGCATCCTCGACTTCCCGCATCAATTGGGGCAGATCGGCGAGCGCCTGTGCCTGTTCGTCGACATGGCGTTCACCGGCAACCGTTACCAGCGTGCCACGCAACTGCGCGGTTTCTACCTGACCAGCGCACCGCACCTGACCCAAGAGATGGATGCGACCACTGCCGCTATCGGTGCCAACCTGGGCATCAATGCCGGTGTATTGCCGACCTTGCGCAGCGGTCGCTCGCGATTCATCCACCATTTGTTCAGCCAGGTGATTTTCCCCGAGGCCGATCTGGCCGGTCTGGACAAGCGCGAACGCAGCCGCATCCACTGGGGCCAACGTGCGCTGTACGTCGGCGCACTGGCGGCATTGGCGTTGTTCGGCATGCTCTGGGCGGGCGGTTTCTCGGCCAACTACGAGCGTCTGGAAAACCTGCGCAATCTGGCGCAGAACTGGAATCAGCAGCGTTCGGTGCTGTCCCCGCGTGATGACGCGATGGGCGCGCTGAAAACCCTCGACACCAGCTACGCGGCAACGCAGGCGTTCCCGAAAAAGGGCGACGTGTCGTACCACGAGCGTGGCGGCCTGTATCAGGGCGAAGACGTTAATCCGGTGGTCAAGGAGGCTTACGAGCGCGAGCTTGAAACGCAACTGCTGCCCCGCGTCGCAACCCTGCTCGAAGGCCAGATCCGCGCCAACATGAAGGACCGCGAACGCCTGATCAACAGCCTGCGTGCGTACCTGATGTTGAACATGAAGGATCGTCGCGACGCGGCGTGGCTCAAGGACTGGGTGGCCACCGACTGGTCGCAGCGCTACACCGGCAACACCGCGGTGCAGAACGGCCTGAACCACCACCTCGAACGCCTGCTGAAACAGCCTTTCATCTACCCGCTGAACGATCAGTTGGTGGCTCAGGCGCGTCAGGTCTTGCGCAGCGAATCGTTGGCCACCGTGGTCTACCGCATGCTCCGCGAGCAGGCGCGCAACCTGCCGGAATACCGTTTCAGCCAACACCTCGGCCCGCAGGGCTCGCTGTTCATCGGCACCGACTACGTGATCCCGGGGTTCTACACCCAACAGGGTTATCAGCAGTACTTCTCGGTGCAGGGCTCGGCACTGGTCACCGACATCCTGCGTGACAACTGGGTGCTGGGCGAAGGCGCGGGCATCAGCGACATGGACTTGCGTCGCCTGATGGTCGAACTGGAGCAACTGTACTTCCGCGACTACGCCAACTACTGGAGCGAAGCCGTTGGCCAGGTGGCATTGCCGCCAATCAACGACGCCGGTGAAGGCGCCGAGCAACTGGCGGGCCTGACCTCGGCCAACTCGCCGGTGCTGGCATTGCTGACCGAAGTGCGTGAAAACACCCGCTTCCCGGCGGCCGCTGATCCGGTGGACGAGGCGGGCGATGCTGCCGATGCCTTGGCTGGGCAGAAAGGCAAACTGGGCAAAGTCGGCAAACTGGCGTCGGCGGTGGCCGACAAGGCTTCGGCCCTGAACGTCGCGAAAAACCTGCCGGACACTGCCAAGAAGTCGCTGCAACGTCGCTTTGAACCGCTGCATCGCTTGCTCGATGACAACAACGGCCCGGCCGCTGATCTGACCCCGGCACTGAGCGCGCTCAACGACCTGCAACTGCAACTGGCCAGCCTGGCCCGTTCCAGCACGCCGGAACAAGCCGCGTTCGAACTGGCGAAAACCCGCATGGGCGGCCAGCGTGATGCGCTGACCAACCTGCGCAATGCCTCCGGTCGTCTGCCGCGTCCGCTCAGCGTGTGGTTCAACGTGCTGGCCGAAGACTCCTGGCGCCTGGTGCTCAGCGATGCCTACCAATACCTGAACGGCCGTTATCAGAACGAGTTGTACAGCGTGTATGGCAAAACCATCAGCAAGCGCTATCCGTTCAGCGCCAGCAGCACCAGCGACGTGGCGATCAGCGACTTCCGCGATTTCTTCAAGGCGCAAGGCGTTGTTGACCGCTTCTTCGACAACTACATGCGTCCGTTTGTCAGCGGTGATCCGGGCAACTACCGGATGCGCAGCGTCGACGGCCACAGCCTGCCGGTGTCCAAGGTCTACCTCGATCAGATGGCCGCTGCGCAGACGATTCGCAAGAGCTTCTTCTCGATCAACCCGGCCGAACCGCAAGTGCAGTTCAAACTGGAGCCGTACACCCTAGACCCTGCCGTCAGCCGTTCCGAATTCAAGTTCGGCGACCAGACCATGGAATACCGTCACGGCCCGATCCTGCCCATGTCGTTCAAATGGCCAACCGATGCTGAAGACGGTCGCACCAGCCTGGTGATGGACAAGATGGCGGGGCGCCCGATCGGTATCGAGAAGAACTCCGGCCCATGGTCGCTGTTCCGTCTGTTCGACCTGATGCAGACCGAGTACCTGAGCGGTCGTGACGTGTTGGTGCTCAAAGCCAATGTGGGTGGCCTGCGTGCCAACTACCTGCTGTCCAGCCAACGCACGCCGAACCCGTTCGACATGGGCGTACTGCGCACCTTCCGTATGCCGGTGCAGCTCTGATGCTGGTGGCCAGTCCCTGGCGCAGCGCGGCGCGTACCGACCCGGGCAAGGTGCGGGCGCGCAACGAAGATGCCTTCCTCGACAATCCGCAGCAGGGGCTGTGGGTGGTCGCGGACGGCATGGGCGGTCATCAGGGTGGCGACATCGCCAGCCAGTTGATCGTCGCCAGCCTGGCTGATTTGCCGCAACACGATGACTTCGACGAGCGCCTCAAAGCCATTCGCCAGTGCCTGCACTGGTTGAATCGGCGTTTGGGGCAGGAGTTGACCGTCACCGCCGGACGTCACGACAGCATCATGGGCAGCACCGTCGTGGCGCTGCTGATGGACGGCAATCGCGCGGCCTGCATTTGGGCTGGCGACAGCCGTTGTTATCTGTGGCGCGGGCAGCGTTTGTATCAACTGTCCAAAGACCATTCGCTGCAACAGCAACTGATCGACGAACAGCAAATGAGCGTCGAACAGGCGGCAGCGCACCCGGCGGCTCAGGCATTGACCCGAGCCGTCGGCGCCGCCGAAACACTGACCCTGGATGTACTGGAACTTGAGGTGTATCCGGGCGATGCGTTTTTGCTGTGCAGCGATGGTTTGTACCAAGGCCTGAGCAGCGATGCCCTCGGCAACGCCCTCAGCCTCAGCGCGCCACATGTGGCGCTGGAACGATTGTTCGACGGCGCCCTGCGGGGCTCCGCTCGCGACAACCTGACAGCCGTGGTGATCCGCCAATGACCAACATCGAATCACCCATCGATGACGTGCTGATGAGCGAAGAACAGGCCAACAACCTGACCTACTTTGCCTTCGCCAAGGAACACAAAGCAGAACCTTTGCCAGCGCCAACCAAGGCCAGCATCGGTGCACTGCCAGACATACTCGCCGGTCGCTACCACCTCGAGCGTCTGCTCGGGGCGGGCGGCATGGGCGCTGTTTACCGGGCCCGAGATCTGCTGCACGAACAGTTCGGCGATCCCGACCCTTACATCGCGCTGAAAATCCTCAGCGAAGAATTTGCCGAATCGCCGGACGCCAGTGCCTTGCTTTACGGCGAGTTCGCCCTGACCCGACGCCTGCGCCACGACAACGTTGTGCGCGCACACACCTTTGAAGTCGACACCGATTGCCAGCGGGCCTTCATCACCATGGAATACATGCGTGGCCTGACCCTGGACAAATTGCTCTGCGAGCGGCCCCTCGGCCTGCCGTGGAAAGAACTGCGCGACATCGTCCTGCCGCTGCTCGACACGCTGGCCTACGCCCACCGTCGCGGTGTGCTGCACGGTGACATGAAACCGAGCAACGTCATGCTCAGCGAAGACGGCTTGCGCCTCTTCGACTTCGGTTTGGGCCAGGCAGAAGAGGGCACCTTGCCCGGCCTGCCGCACCTGAGCCGCGAACGCTTCAACGCCTGGACCCCGGGCTACGCCGCCCCCGAACTGCTTGAGGGCCAACCCTTGTCGGCCAGCGCAGACGTGTACGGCGTGGCCTGTGTGATTTATGAACTGGCGAGCGGCAAACACCCGTTCCGCCGCTTGCCCTCGACCCAGGCCCGCGACGAGCACCTGGAGCGCGAACTGCAAGCGCCGGCGAATTTACCCAAACACGGCTGGCCAGCGCTGCGAACCGCGCTGAGCTTCGACCCGGCAGCACGCACCATCACTGCCGACCAATTGCGTGACGCCTTGGGCGCCACTTCGTCCTGGCTACAACGTCTGCGGTTTCGGGCGTAACGGATGACATTCGAACAGGGAGCACACGATGTTCAATTCAGCTAACGAAACCCACTTCAGTCTCAAGGTCGAAGACTACGTGGGCGACCTGCAAGTGCTGTCGTTTGTCGGCACCGAAGGCATCAGCCAGCCGTATCGTTTCGACCTCGAACTGGTCAGCGAAAACCCCG